>NZ_JANKBZ010000024.1 GCF_024623785.1 Archangium lipolyticum | reverse complement strand
GGCCTAGACCCCTCTACCGGGAGAGAGCCAAGAACAGGCTACCTTGCGGAGAGTGTCCTGCATTGCTTCCAGAGCGGCGCAGCGCCGCTCCCGCGCTCGAGGCGCCGAGGCTGATGCGGTTTAGGACCTCTCTCGACCACTCGCGCTACCTGGCGCGTCTGCCGTGCTTCGTCGCGTCGCCCCTCCTGTTGGGATTTCTACACCATCCCGTGGACGGAAGACACGTTTGTCTTTCTCGGGGTTGAGGGGCCCTGACATTCCTGTCGTGCTCCGAGGCTTCGCCGGAGACCTCATCCCCCGGGGCGCCGCTCGAACCACGGAGTGTCGGCCCGTTCTGGCGCGGATGTTGCTCAGCGCCCCAGCCAAACGCGATTCAAGCGGGGGAAACACGTGAAGGCTGTGATGAAGTCGTGGTGGTCGATGATGGTGGTCTTGAGCTCGGGAGTCCTCGGCTGCTCGACGATGCGGATGGCGGTGCCGGAGGAGCTTCAGCAGCAGCAGGTGATGGAGTGGCCGGTGGGGCGCAACGTGCCCCTGTTCGGCCAGGGGACGTTGAGCTTCGGCCCCTACGGCGCGCGGAAGTACGGAAGGGGTTGGTCCTCGACGACCTCGTTGTCGATTGGCCCGGCGACGGTCTACGAGGGCAGCGAGCCCTACGAGTTCCAGCTCCATGCCGAGGATGCGGCCCCCCGGCCGGTGGCGTGTCAGAGCCTGTTGAAGGGACACGACGTCGACCTGAGCTTCATGCTGGACGGGCTGTCGGCGGGAGCGGCGGAGCGGCGGCTCGTCTGTGACATCGGCGCGGAGGGGAAGCTGGCGCTGGCGGAGCTGCCGGCCTACGCGGATCCGTACTCCACCAAGGTGGTGGGCAGGCTGCGGATGGGGGGCGTGAACCTGGACGTCGAATCCACGCACAGGACCCAGCAGGGGGCGAGGATCCTGTTCGCGGGCTTCGAGATCCGTCACGAGCAGCGGACGGTGGCGGCCGTGCAGACCATCAACGGCGGCCACGTCTGGATGGCGGGCGACCTCGCTCCCGAGGTGCGCGCGGGAGTGGCGATGGTGGCCTCCAGTGTCCTGCTGCACGGGCACTGGAATGGCGGGGCCGATTCCCGCCCCTGAGGGCCGCCGGCTACACCGCTCCGCCCGCGGAGTCGATGAAGCCCTCGGCCGCGAGTGACTCGAGGCGCGCGAAGTAGGCCGTGCGCGCCTCTCCGTCCGTGTCGAACCACAGCCGCTGGTGGCGCTGCTCGCCCAGGCGCGGGCCCCACTCCACCGACACGAGCTTGCCATCCAGGGACACCCGGTACACCTGCTCCTGGCCCGACTCGTCGCGCCGCACGTACGCGCGCGTCTCCGCGCGGATGAGCGCCCGGCCCTTCGGCGTCTGCCGCAGGGCCTCCTCCTGCGCCCGCTGCCGCGCGTACGCGAGCCTCAAGGCGATCATGTGCTCGCACGGCCCCTCGCGCAGTCCCGAGCGCCGGTAGTGCGGACACCCGCAGCTCGCCTCGCGCACCCGGCCCTCCAGGTCCAGGAGGAAGCCCGGGAAGAAGCTGCGCACCGCCTCGCGGTCCACCACCTCGCCGGACAGCCGCGTGCCCACGCCCACCACCTCGTGCACCTTGGTGAGCTTCACCTCGCCCGCACCCGGGCCGCCGTCGCCCAGCAGCCGGTGCGCCCGCTCCTCGCGCTCGTTGCCGTAGCGGATGACGGCCTCGTCCACCGGCGTGGAGAGCAGCTCGCGCGGCCGGTACGTCCCCTTGGCGATGTCATAGAGGACACGCCCGCGCAGGCACTCGAGCTGCAACGCCCCGCGCACCGCGTCCTTCGGCGCGTCCGTGCCCGAGGACAGGGCCTCGAAGGAGAGCGGGCCCTCCTTGCGCAGCCGGTCGCGCAGCTTCTCCGCGAGCCCTTCCGGCACCTCGCGCGGCATGAGCGCATCGAAGGCCGCCGCGCTGGACCAGCCGCTCTCCGTCCAGCCGGTGAGGGCCAGCGTCAGCGTCGCCGGGCCCAGGTCGATGACCCAGAACACCGGCAGGCCCGGCCCGAGCATCTGCACGCGCACGCCCTGCGCATGCGGCAACAGGCGCGCGAGGGCCGCCAGCCGCTGCCGCCCGAAGGTGCGCACCACCGCGGGCGCGCTGCCCTGGTACTTCGGCCCGTGGCACTCCAGCACCAGCTCCCAGGGCTCCAGCACGAGCCTCGGCTGCGCGCCGGGGACGAGCTCGAAGCGCAGCGCGCGCGGCGCCTTCTTCGCCTTCCGGGTGCGCAGGGCGAAGAGCAGGTTGTACAAATCGATGGCCGCCAGGGAGCAGGTGCTCGCGGGCAGCGTGGCGGCGGACTGCACCTGGAGGAAGCCGCGCAGCCAGGCGTGGGGCACCTCCACGTTGCGCGCGGCGCGGGCCTCGGCGGTGCGCGAGGGCAGCGCCACATGCGCCTCCAGCGACACCGGCACGTAGGTGCGCAGCCGGTCCACCTTGGCCAGCAGGTCTCCCGGCACGTCCAGGAAGGTGGAGCCGTGCGCGGCCTCGCGGCCCTCGAAGAGGGAGTTGTCGAAGGACAGGCGCGCGTAGGCGCTCTCGTCGCGGGAGAACACCTCCAGCGACACCTGGTCGGGGTCGACGGTGAGCACGGGGTCCAACACCGCGTCCGCCTTCTCCTCTCCCTCCAGGGACTGCTCCAGGAAGGCCTTCTGTGCCTCCCAGATTTGAGCGGTGGCGCGCTTGCCCTGCTTCATCAGGTACGCGAGGTACGCGGTGCGATCCTTGCCCCGGTAGCGCAAGTCGCTGGCGAGGATGCCGAGGGTGGCGGCGAGCGCGTCGCGGAAGAGGGCGGGCTCGCGCACCCGGCCGCGCACGCCCACGGTGCCCCGGGAACCCTCCAGGGCCAGCAGGACGCGCGAGGCGTTGGCGCCAGCGTCCACGTCACTCGCGGTGGCGTAACGCAGCTCGACGGCGTGGTGGGTGGCGGTGCTCACGACGGGGTTCCTTCCTTCCGGGCGCGCTCGGCGGCGCGGAGTGCACGTTTGTGGGCGCGGTAGGCGGCCTTCCGCAGCTCCACGGATTGCGACTTGTCGAAGGCCTGGGCGCGCAGCACTTCCGCCGCCTCGCTTCCGCCCAGCCGGCCCAGCGCGGCCCAGACATCCTGCCGCACCGTCTCGTCCTTGTGCGTGGCCAGCGGGCGCAGCGGCTCCAGCGCCTTGTCGGCCAGCAGCTCGGGCAGCGCGAGGCGCCGGGCCTCGTCCGTGGCGAGCTGCTTCGGCGTGCGCACCGCCACGCCCGTGGGGCCCATGGCCACCGGGTCGAACGGTTGCAACGCCAGCGCCCACTCGGCGGCGCGCTCGGGGGCGATGCGGGCCAGCGCCGCGGCGGCGGCCTCGCGCACCTCGGCGCTCGCGTCGGACAGCGCGGCCTTCAGGGCCTCGGGGGCCGTGTTCAACCGGCCGAGCGCCCGGGCCGCCTCGAGCCGCACCCCGGCGGGGGCCTTGGCCTCACCGCCCTGGAGGATGTCCTTCGCGGCCTTGGCCAGCTCGGCCACTTCGAGGCGCGAGCCCGCCCAGAGCAGCCGCTCCCAGGCGCTGGCCAGGGGGGCCCGCTTGGGGTTGGGCGTGGAGGCCCACTCGGTCGCGGTGCGGCGCTCGGCGGCGGTGATGGCGCGGCCCAGCGTGGCGCCGTCCTCCTTGGACCAGGCGCGCGAGGACTCCTGCTCGCCCGTGCGCGCGCCCACCAGCCACGCCGCTTCCTCGCGTGCCGAGGGCTTCTCGTGGCCGAGCAGCGACGCGAGCGCTCCGGCGGGCAGCGACACGCGCCGCACCAGCCCGCGACGCAGCCGCTGCCTCAGCTCCTCCTTGTCCAGCGTGGCCAGCCGGGGCAGGAGCTGCATCGGATCCGCCTCGGTGGAGAGGTAGCTGGCGGCGGGCTCGGAGATGTCCTCCTGGTCGCTCGTGACGGCGAGGAACTCCACCCGGACGCGGTCCTTGGGGAACAGCGCGTCGAGCGCCTTGCGCGCCGCCATGCGCAGGTCGTCATCCCAATCGTTCAGCGCGGAGGCCAGCGCGCCCTCGGCCGCGGTGTCTCCGAGCTTGCCCAGTTCCTGGGCGGCGATGGTGCGCACCTCGTTGTCGGTGCCCTCGTCGCGCAGCAGCGTCTCCAGCCGCGAGCGCGCCCGCTCTCCGCCGATGAAGCGCAGGCCCCGGACGCCGGCCATCTGCAGCTCGCTGTCCCTGGCCTCCATCGCGGCGAGCTCCACCTTCTCCTCGGCGCGGCGCCGGTCCTCGCCCTCGGGCAGCTTCGGGGCGAGCCGGCCCAGGCCCTCGAGGGCCGCGGCCACCATGCTCGTCTCCACGGGGGCCTCGGCCGTACCACCGGCCGCCACCTGCTCCAGCTCGGACAGGGCTCGCGCGTCACCCAGCGTGCCCAGGGCCAGCAGGGCGCGCTCGCGGTCTCCCTCCTCGCCCGCGCGCACGTACAGCAGCAGCGGGCGCAGGGCGCTCGTGAGGCCCCGCGAGGCCACGCCCTCGGCGGCGGGCAGCATCAGCTCGCGGGCACCGCCGCGCAGCACCTCCTCGAGTGGCTCCACCTTCGCGCCCTTGTTCATGACGCGCGAGGCGTAGCGGGCCACGGACTCCATGCGCACCGTCACGTCCCGGTCCGCGAAGAGGCCCGCGAGCAGCTCGTCCTGGCCCACGTCGTCACCGGGCTCCAGCTCGGTGGCGGCGGCCTTGCGCACCACGGGGTCCGGGTTGCGCACGGCCGCGCGCAGGAAGCGCACCGCCAGTGCCGCGTCCCGCTTGCGCTCGCCCTTCTCGTCCTTCTCGGGCGGAGTGGCCACGTCCATGGCGGCGCTCACGCAGGCCAGGCGCACGGGGTGCTCGGTGTCGTCGAGCTGCTGTGCCAGGGCGTCGAGGGCCTCGGTCCGGCGCGTGCGGCCGAGGGCCTTCACCAGGGCGAGGCGCTCGGTCATCTCCGTCGCGGTGCGCAGCCGGGCGGCGAGCGCTCCCACGGCCCTGGCCGAGCCGAGCCGGGCGAGGGCGTCCTGCGCGCGCTTCACCACGCTGGCGTTCTCCGAGCGCAGGAAGGCGGCGAGCACGTCCACGGCGCGATCATCCTGGCGCCAGGCGAGCAGCTCGGCGGCGCGCAGACGGAGGTCCTCGTGCTCGCTGCCAGCGGCGCGGCCGAGGGCCTCGGTGACGCGCGAGTCATTGGCCCCGGCGAGGCGCTCGATGACACCCACGCGCAGGTCGGCGTGCTCGCTGCCGAGCGCGGCCAGCAGGGGCTCCAGGCTGCCTGGAGGGCTGAGGCGCTCGAGCAGCTCGAAGGCGTACTTGCGCACGTCGGCCAGGGGCGAGTTGAGCGCGGCGGTGACGCGGCCCTTGGAGGACTCGCCCCGGGCGGCGAGCTCGTCCAGGGCGGCGCGAGCCACGTCTGGAGACAGGGAGGCCAGGGCGAGCGACAGCGGCTCGTCGGAGCCGGCGGGGTACAGCTCCTTGAGTCCGGCGAGGGCCGCCTTGCGCACCAGCTGGTGCGGATCCTCCAGGGCGCGCAGCAGGGCGGCCACGGCGGCGGGAGTACCGGCATGGCCCTCCTGGGTGAGCTTCACCACGCGGTCCACGGCATCGCGGCGGACGCGGTGGCCCTCGTCGTCACCGGAGGACACCTGCCGCAACAGGCCCACGTAGGCACCGAAGGCGAGCCGGCGCAGGTGCTGCTTCTCGGCGGAGACGAGCGCCTCGGCGGAGGGCTCGGCGGCCTTGCCGGTGCCGGTGGAGAAGAGGCGGCGCAGCCAGTTGCGCGCGGGCTTCTCCTCCACGGGGCGGGCCTGGGCCACGGGCGACGTCTCGGGCTTCCAGGGGGCCTCGAGCGAGCGCGGGCGGGCCACCTTCGAGGCCTCGCGGAAGTAGTCGAGCGGCTTGTGGCGCAGTTGCAGCACCTGGGCGGCGGCGTAGCGCTGCTCGGGCACGTCGCTGGCCAGCGCCTCGGCGAGCCCCACCATGCGGCGGGCGCGCTCGTCCTCGGCGGGCCAGTCCTTCATGTCTCCGGCCTTCTCGGGACGGGGCGGTTGCAGCACCTCCACCAGGTGGGCGTGGGCGGCTTCCGTCTCGGTGCGCAGCTCCAGCGCGCGGGCGGCGGCGTAGCGCACCTCGGGGCGGGCGCTGGACAGGGCGCTGGTGAGCAGGTCGGGCGGCTCGCCCCGGCGCGAGGCGCGCAGGTCACGGGCGAGGATGATGGCGAAGACGGTCTCCTGTACCTCGCGGGCCCTGTCCTCCAGGCCGTGCAGCAGGCCGCTGTCCCCGTCCGGGCCGAGCGCCGCGAAGGAGAGGATGGCGCCGATGCGGATGGGCTGATGCTCGTGGCGCAGGTTGCCGGTGAGGACGGGCAGGGCGCGCGTGTCGCCGAGGCGCGACAGGCCATCCGCGGCCCACGAGCGCACGGCGACATCCGCGTGCCCGAGCGCGTCCAGCAGGTAGCCTTCGTCCCCCCGGCGGCTGGCGGTGGCGAGGCCGCGGGCGCCCTGCTCGCGCACCTCGCTGGCCTCGTCCTTGAGGAGGGTGGTGGCGAAGAAGGACAGCAGCCGGCGCGAGCCGAGCGTGGCCAGGGCGGTCGCCGCGCGGTGGCGCAGCGGGGCGAGGAAGGCCGGGGGCCAGATGCGCTGGAGCTCCTTGTCGGTGAGGAGGTTGCGCATCGGCTCGATGATGTCCTCGGCGCCGCGGGCGGCGAGCAGCTCGGCCGCGCGGACCTTGAGGGGCAGCTCGCTGGAGCCGAGCCCCGCGAGCAGCGGGCCGTTCTCGGTCTTGACGAGCGTGTCGAGCGCCTCGATGGCGGCGAGGTACACCTGGGGCTCCTCGGACAGCAGCAGCTTGAGGAGCGGCGAGCGCATGGCCTCGGCGGGGGCCTGGGTGGAGTTCTTCGCGGCCAGGGCGCGCAGGGGGGCGTGCGCGGTGTCGAAGGCGGCGAGGTGCGGCTCGGCCTTCTCCTTGCCCACGTGCTTCACCCAGGCCTCATAGGCGGCCTGGGCCACGCCGGCGTCGCGATCGCCCACGGTCTTCTTCAGCCGCTCGAGCGCCCAGTCCTCCTTGATACGGGCGGCGAGCTCGTCCACGGCGCGGCGGCGGAGGTCCGGGAAGCGGCCGGCCAGCGCACGGTCCAGGGCCTCCTGGGGGTTCTTCTCGTTCCAGGCCCAGAGGGTGCGGAAGGCCTCGTCGCGGACCTTGGCGGACTCGTCCTCGAGCGCATCGCCGAGCAGGTGCACGGAGGCTTCCGAGCGCTTGCCCGGGAGCTTCACGAGCCGGTCGAGGCCGCGGACGCGCACGTCCTCGAAGGCCGAGCGGAGGGCGGCCTCGGCGCTGGACAGGGGCGCCTCGGTGTCGAGCGTCACCACGGCGTCGAGGGCGGTGGCGCGCACGTCGGCGTTCTCGTCATCCAGCATCCACACGAGGCGCTCGCGGGCGCGGGAGTCCTGGAGGGCGCGGAGGGCGTCGGCGGCCTGGCGGCGGATGGAGGCGTCGGCCTCGCGGGAGAGCTGCAACAGCGCGCCAAGGGCCCGGGCATCCCCGAGCTGCGCGAGCCCCCGGGCACCCCGCACGGCGGTGTCGGGAGTGCGGCAGGCCATGGCGGCGAGCAGCGGCTCCAGGCTGGCCTCGGAGAGGGGCTCGCCGGCCTTGCCGGTGGCGGGGAGGGCGTCGCGGGCGGCACGGGCCTCGTCGTCGGTGGGCCGCACGCGGCGGGTGAGACGCCGGGCGATGTCGAGGGCGGCGCGGGCGAAGTCCTCGTCCTTCTCCTCCAGCACGTGGGCGAGAGGACGGCGCTCCAGCACGCGCACGGTGAAGGCCACGCGGCGCACGTCGGCATCCGCGTCATCGAGGGCGCGGGCCACGAGGGGCTGCAATTGGGGCGAGCCCAACCAACCCGCGCCCGCGGCGCGGATGAGCACCTCGGAGCGGAGGTGTGCGGGGCCGCGCTCGAAGGCGGTCTTCAGCGGCTCGGTGCTGCCCTTGGGGGACACCTGCACCAGCACGTCGAGCGCGGTGATGCCGACGGTGGCATCCGGGTCGGTCAGCTTGCTGGCGATGAGGCCCGGCACCAGCGGCGAGGCTCCCCCGAGCGAGGCCAGTCCGCGCAGGCCGGCGATGCGCGTGTCGGGGTAGCGAGAGTCCAGCGCGGCGCGCGGGGCGGCCAGCGGGGACTCCTTCTCCAGCGTGTGGAGGGCCCCGAGCGCGGCGGCGCGTACGAGCGTGTTGTCGTCATCCAGCCGCTCGCGGAGCTTCGCGCGGGCGCCGACGCGGCCATGCTTGCCGAGTTCCTCGGCGGCGAGCTTGCGCACCTCGTGCTCGCGATCGGCGGAGAGCACGGAGAGGACGAAGTCGAGCGCCTCGGGTTCGTCGAGGGCGGCGGCCTCGCGCACGGCGGCCTCGCGCTTGGGTCGGTTGCCCTTGCGAGCCTCCTCCAGCAGGTCGAAGCCGTGGGCGTAGGAGGTGGCACCGGCGGTGGGCTTGCCCTCGGTGTCCAGCTCGAAGCGGCGCACGGTGCGGTCCTCGCCGCCCGCGAAGACGGAGCCGAGCTGCACCTTGGCCTGCCGCGCGCTCACCGGCGGGGCGAAGGCGAGGGCGTGCACGGGCTTGCTGCCGCAGTCCAGCGTGCGCGGCTTGCGGCGCTCGTCCAGGCGCCAGACCTTCACCTTGCCATCGTCGCCGGAGGAGAAGATGCGGTCGGCGGCCTCCTCGCCGCGCTCGGGAGTGGGCGTGGGAGGGAAGAAGAGGGCGAGCACGGCGCCGGCATGGCCGGAGTCCTTGTCGCCGCGCACCTCGTGTTCGACGGCGCCGACGAGGTACCAGATGCGCAACTTGCCATCGTCGCCCGCGGACACGAGGCGTCCGTCGCGAGGGGTGAAGGCGAGTGCCCGCACCGCGCCCTCGTGACCGGGCATGTCGCGGCGGGCCCCGTTGGCGAGGGTGAAGGAGCGGACCACGGAGTCATCACCGGCGCACGCGGCGTAGGTGCCGGAGGGGTCCACGGCGACGGCTCGCAGGGGCTGGGGCGAGGCCTGCCACTCGTGCACGCGCTTGCCCTTGTCGAGCTCCCAGGCGCGCAGGGCGCCATCGAGGCCCACGGTGAAGGCGCGGGTTCCGTCCGGAGTCACGGCGACGGCGGTGCAGGCGCCGCGGTGGGCATCCTTCAGCTCGCGCTGCACGGCCCCGTCACCGAGCGCCCCGATGCGCACGGCACCATCCGCGCAGGCGGCGACCCAGCTCTCGCCGGCGAGGGCGAGCCCCAGGACGGCGGCGGGCAGCTCCACGCTCCAGGCCACCTTGTTGGTGGAGGACTCGTAGGCGGTGAGGCGGCTGTTGGCGGAGGCGCGAGCCCCTCCGACGAGCAGCAGGCGTGCATTGGCCGCGAGCGCGCGGACCTTCTCGTAATTGCCGATGGCGGTTGAAGCCATACGTCGGAATCCTCCAGACGGAGGGGTTTAGCACAGCGCTTCATTTTTCCGTGCCTTTCCGGCACCGTGGCCCGCGTGCGACCCACCGTCGGTTGGCTCCATCGGTTGAGCGGGCTCGCGCTCCTGTTGTTGCTCACGGGGTGCGCCGCGCGGCCCTCCTCGATGGTCCCTCGGTGGTACGGGCAGGCTCGAACCATCGAGATTGACTTCGAGGCTCCCTCGCCTCGACAGGCAGAGGAACTGCGCCACAGAGGCATCCAACTGCCCCGGGTCTCTTCGGGGACCGCCGATCCACGTGCGCACCGAGACTTCGTTGAACTCCGGGTTACGGCCGTGGGCTTTGGCCTCACCGCGGGCGGTTATCTCCTCTACTGCGAGGGGTTGCCGCTACCCGTCTTCGTCCCGGAGTCCCATGTCGACCTGGGAGTGACGAGCGCCGAGCCGCTCCACGCCTCCATCTACCCGGACCGGGACACCGCGCTGGCGGACCTGGTGGCCAGCGACTCGGAAGCAGGGCACCCGAGGTACGCCTGGTACCGGGGGGCGGGTGGGGCGCTCATCGTGCCCACCCTCTTCTCTCCGGCCACCACCCCACGCATCGCCCGGACGATGCTCGAGGTGCGCGCGCACCTGGCACAGACGACCCAGCATGAGCTGAAAGTGCTGTTGTTGTCCTTGACAGGCACGAAGGTCCTTCAGGGCGTCTTCTCACGTGTGCTGCGAGTGGGCTCGGAGCCGGAGCTCCGTCCGCTTCCGAGGCAGGAGGGTCCTGGCCGTCAGGCTCCTGCATCACGCCCACCTGCGGAGCGCTCCGCTCCAACCGCCCCCGAACCTGCCCCCGCCCCGCCAGCACCTCCTGCTCCGGTACCGGGCGCACTGGCGCCATCGCCGAGCCTGGTTCAGGCGCTCTCGGGCGGCAATCCGACGCCCAGCGTGGTCCCTGGCCCGCGACTGCCTCGGGATGCCGCGGTCAAGCCAACAGTCCCTGGGGTGAAGCCACTGCAGCGGCCCGTTGGCTCCAGTTCCACCCAGAATGCGCAGGTTCGGGCGGACATCCAATACCTGCGAGACAAGGGCGCCACGAACATCCGGGTGAACCAACAGCAGCTCACGTACAACAACGGCCAACGCGTCGGAGTCAACCGGCCGGACCTGCAGTTCGACTATCGAGGCCGCCACTACCATGTGGAGTACGATACTCCCATGTCGGGTCGCGGCCCCGGTCACCAGTCGCGTATCACCTCCAATGATCCGGACGCAGCGGTTATCCTCCTGATCGTCCCCTGAAGCATGAGACTCACCGGATGAGCGACGACCTGAACGAACTGCTCCTGGGGGACCGCTGGGCACCGGTCACTTCAGACATGGGCTTCCTGGAGACCGATGCGGAGCGCGCTGCCCGTGCCCTCTCGTCATGGCAGGGAGGGCTCTTGGCGTCGGAGGGCGTCACCGTGGATGTACGGCCGGTGGCGGGCTCCCTGGAACATGTTCTCTCCTCCCTGCTGCCCCTGAGCGGTGGGGAGAAGCGGCGGCACCTCTTCATTCCGACACGCAGTGACTGGACGGCATACTTCGACAGTGGGTACCGAGGTACCGATGCCGTGAGCGCCATGTCCTACCTGGCCCAGCAGCTGGGCTGCCGGGGCATGCGTGTGGGCGCGGTCCCCCATACCCTTCGCAATGACAAAGGGCGCTACGGCATCGTCGCGCTGGAGGTGTACGGCCCACGGCAGACGGACTGGCTCAACTATCTGCGCACCCTGTATGCCATGAACGATGGAGGCCGGTGGGTCTTCGGCCAATCCGGGGAGCCCTTCCCGTTCGAGAGGTTGGAGCGGTACCAGGCGCGCAAGGTGCGGGACCGCTTCACCTTCGAGATGCTCGAGGAGTACCTGCACCATCTGGGGCTATCCCCCTTCCAGGAGGACTTCTACCTGCCCGAGGGCGCTCCCGCCTGGCTGGTGGAGAAAACAGGATCCTTCGTCTCCGCTCAGAAGGAGTACACCCTCGCCCAGGCCCGCGAGCATTTCTGACGCCTGACATGCCGCCTGCGGCGGTGTCCGGCCGAGCGTAGCTCGTGTTCTCTGACGAATGAAGGAGGTGGTCCGACAGCGCTCTGCCTGGACTACCGGGTCATTCAGAAGCCTTGGATTGTCTTCAAATCCTTCGTGAACCAGAGCGCCATTGCTTCCACGTCATCAAGGAATGCGCGAACGTGCTCCCCTGGTGCGAAAGGGAGCAGGACGGCGATGTTGGTCGTTGCTTTCTTTGGGAGTTGACGTCGGTAGTCAAGTAGTTGACCCACCGCAAGGCGGACATCGGCGATCTCGGTCGTGCTCTTCACTTCAATGAGCAGATCACGCCCTTCCCGGTGATTTCGAACGAGTGCATCGAAGCGGCAGCTTTGGAGGCGTCCCTCCTCAACCGTGACGAACCGCGCAGTGTCATGATGACGCGCGTACCAGTAGCGCTCGACGATGAATTCCATGGCGGGTTCCGGCGAGGGCGAAGTGGCGCACATCTTCGAGTAGCGGCGGGGGCGGACAGGCCCGCTTGACGGTGGAGTCCGGGTGCAGGTGGATTCCTCTTTCTATCCCTGTCCGGCATCGTGGCCTCTATGCGCCTCACCGTCGGTTGGCTCCATGGGTTGAGCGGGCTCGCGCTCTTGTTGTTGCTCACGGGGTGCGCCGCGCGGCCCTCCTCGATGGTTCCTCGGTGGTACGGGCAGGCTCGAACCGTCGAGATTGACTTCGAGGCTCCCTCGCCTCGGCAGGTGGAGGAACTGCGCCGCGGCGGAGTCCAACTGCCCCGGGTCTCCGAGCGGACGGCCGATCCACGCACGCATCGAGACTTCGTCGATCTCCGGGTCACGGCCGTGGGCTTTGGCCTCACCGCGGGCGGCTATCTCCTCTACTGCGAGGGGTTGCCGCAGCCCGTCTTCGTCCCGGAGTCCCATGTCGACCTGGGAATGACGAGCGCCGAGCCGCTCCACGCCTCCATCTACCCGGACCGGGACACCGCGCTGGCGGACCTGTCGGCCAGCGACTCGGAGGTAGGGCACCCGAGATACGTCTGGTACCGGGGAGCGGGTGGAGCGCTCATCGTGCCCACCCTCTTCTCTCCGGCCACCACCCCGCGCATCGCCCGGACGATGCTCGAGGTGCGCACGCACCTGGCACAGACAACCCAGCATGAGCTGAAGGTGCTGTTGTTGACCTTGACGGGAACGAAGGTCCTTCAAGGCTTTTTCTCACGTGTACTGCGGGTGGGCTCGGAGCCGGAGCTTCGTCCGCTCTCCAGGCAGGAGGCACCCGGCCGCCAGGCCCCGGCATCGCGCCCACCCGCAGAGCGAGCCGCTCCAGAACCTGCCCCCGCCTCAGGAACACCCGCTCCGGTGCCGGGTTCACCCGCGCCATCGCCTGGGCTGGTCCAGGTGCTCGCTGGCAACAACCCGGCACCGTCGGTGGCCACTGGCGCACGCCTGCCTCAGGATGTCGCAGTCAGTCCGAGGGTGCCCAGGGCGCGTCAGACGACTCGTCCCATTGGCTCCAGCCCGAGCCAGAACGCACAACTCCAAGCGGACATCGAATACCTGGAGAACATAGGCGCCAAGAACGTTCGGGTGAACCAACAGCAGGTCACAGTGCGCAACGGCCAGCGCGTGGGAACCAATCGACCGGACCTGCAGTTCGACTATAACGGCCGCCGCTACCATGTGGAGTACGACACGCCTACATCGGGCCGTGGCCCCGGGCACCAGTCGCGCATCACGTCCAACGACCCGGATGCGGAAACCATCCTGCTGATCGTGCCCTGATGGGAGAGGCTCACCTGATGACCGATGACATGAAGGGACTGCTCCTGGATGATCGCTGGGCGCCTGTCACGTCGGAGATGGGATTCCTGGAAACCGATGCGGAGCATGCCGCCCGCGCCTTCGCGGCGTGGCAGGCAGGGCTGCTGGTGCCTCGTGGCATCGCCGTGGAGGTGCGCCCGGTTTCGGGCACCCTGGAGCAGACCCTCTCCGCCTTGCTGCCGCTGACCAGTCCGGAGACACGGCGGGATCTCTTCATTCCGACACGCAGCCCCTGGGCGGCATACGTCGAAAATGGGTGGGGGGGGACCGATGCCGCGAGCGTCATGGCCTACATGGCCCGGACGCTGGGCTGCCGGGCCCTGCGTGTTGTCGCCGTGCCCAACACCATCCGGAAGGACAAGGGCCGCTATGGTGCCGTGATGCTCGCGATGTACGGCCCACACCGGACGGCCTGGCTCAACTCCGTGCGGGCCGTGAGCGCGCTCAATGACGGTGGCCGCTGGGTCTTCGACCAGTTCGGTGAACCCTTCCCCTTCGAGAAGCTGGATCGGTACCAGGCGCGCAAGGTGCGGGACCGCTTCACCTTCGACATGCTCGAGGAGTACCTGCACCACCTGGGGCTGTCCCCCTTCCAGGAGGACTTCTACCTGCCCCAGCGCTCTCAGGCCTGGCTGGTGGAGAAAACAGGATCCTTCGTCTCCGCTCAGAAGGAGTACACCCTCGCCCAGGCCCGCGAGCACTTCTGAGACGTCAGAATCCTCCGAGCTCCACGCCGGGGTGCGCGGCGCGCAGCCTCACCAGCGAGGCCAGGCAGCTCTGCCACTCGCCCTTGGCCAGCGAGCCGGTGAACTCACCGAGCACGGGGGCCACGACGCGGGCGAAGCTCTCGTCTTCCAACCCCAAATCCCTCACCAGCTCGATGACCCGGCGCTTGGCCTCGCTGGCCGAGACCCGCCGGACCACGTTGCCCTCGCGGGCCTCCTTGGAGCGCCCCGGGGGCAGTCCGAAGAGCATGCGGCGCAGGAAGGAGCGCAGGGCCTCCACGTTGGCGAAGCGCTCGGTGGTGCCCACGGGGGACTCCGTGGCACCCGACGGCTTCCAGCCCTCGGGCAGATGCAGGGGCCTGTGCTTCTCCCAGAGGAGGCGGATGGCGAAGAGACCCACTTCGCGGTCGGCGCTCTCCATGAGCCAGGCGAGCCGCTCGGGGCCACCCAGGCGCGCGTAGTGGCGGCGGATGAGCTCCACGGCCACCTCGCGGGTGGAGCGCTTGGTGCTCTCGGTGAGGGTGAAGACCTTCACCGGATCCAACTCCTCGGGGGTGAGGGTGCGGCGCTTGTCGGCGCCCTCCTCGCCCGCGTCCAGCAGGGCGTCATAGGCGAGGTTGCGCACTTCCTTGGCGTTGGCCTCGGCGAGCTCGTACACGCGGGTGTGCCAGCCCCAGGCGCGCAGCTCGACGCGCGTCACGGCGAGGGCGAACTGGCGCACGTCGTCGCGGGCGTCGAAGAGGGCGGACCAGAGGCGCTCGGGAGTGTACGCGTTGCGAGGCGCCCTGGGCTTGAGCTGGTAGGACTTGGACTCGGGCTGCTCGGGGCCGATGACGGGGTGGTGGCAGCGCAGATACGTCTGGGCGAAGGCGCGCACGGGGGCGGGCTGCTTCGCGCCGAGCGCCAGGTCGAAGAGGCGCTCGAGGCCCGCGCTGGCGTCACCGGACTCGCTGAAGTCGGCGGGCGCCACGTTCTCCAGCAGGTAGCGGTGGGCGAACTCGTGCAGCGTGGGGTCCGCGCGCCGGGCGAGTGCCAGCAACCACGCGATGCCCACGTCGCGCGGGGCGAAGAGCTTGCGGTTGCCGAGCAGCTTGAGCGCCACCTCGCGGAACTTCGCGTTGAAGACGAGCCCCTTCACGCGCTCCACATCGAGGCCGGGCAGCGAGTCCGCCTCGGTGAGCCAGTCGGAGACCGTATCGCCGAAGCTGGGGTGGATGGAGCGGTCGAGCAACCAGTCGGCGCCGATGTCGGCGGGCTTGAAGGCCCCGAGGGATTCGAGCGCGAGCTCCTCCACGTCGCTGCCGTAGTCCTCCAGGCGCGAGTCATCGAGGAGGGCCTTCCAGAAGGCGGGGGGCAGCTCGCCCTTGCCGTACTTGGACTTGAGGTACTTCGAGGCCCACTCGAGCTGCTCCTGCTGGCCGAAGAGCAGGTCGAAGAGGAACTTCTGGGTGAGCTCGGCGCGGTCGAAGCTCTGCTCGAGGGCCTTGGAGGCGAACTTCGCGGTCTGCTTGTGGACGAGGAGCCGGCCGAGGAAATCGGGGCCGAGCTCGCGCGGGTTGCGCTTCTCGAGCACGGCGGCGGCGAAGGCCTTCACGTCGGAGGGATCCTGGTCGAGCAGCTCGGCGAGACGCTCGGCGGGGAGGTCCTGGGCGTGGGCGCGGGCGTACTCGATGGCGTAGGCGCGGGCCTTGTTGCTCTCGGAGACGAGCAGGGCGAGCACGGCCTCGTGGAGCCCGAGGGCGCGCAGCTTGCCCTGGTGGAACTCGGGGGAGCCCTGGAGGGTGTCGACGAGGAACTCGTGGGCGCTGGCGAGGGGACGGCGGGCGAGCCGGTCGAGCCAGGCGGGGGTGACGTTGTCGCGGAGGGTGTTGGGGAAGTCCTTGCGCAGAGCCTGGATGGCGAAGCGGGCGGCGGGGTCGGACTGGCAGGTGTCGAGCAGCCGCATGAGCGTGTCGGGCGAGCGCTTCCACGCGTCGGTGAAGGCGCGCTTCTTCACCATGTCGCTGGGGGGCTCGATGGAGAAGGTATCGGCGGAGTAGCCGTGCGTCTCATGGGCCCAGATGTGGTGGGCGACCCAGCACGCGCGCCAGGAGGTATCGGGCTCGTAGTGGCGGAGGACCTCGACGGCGAACTGGGGGTAGAGCTCGGGGACGGAGTGGCCGAGCTGGCGCAGGTAGCGCCAGGCGCGGCGCTGGAGGTAGGTGAGGGTGCCCTTGGAGACGTCGCGGGAGCGGTAGCGCTCGGAGCGCTCGGTGTCGAAGCGCCAGGCGAGGACGCCGAACATCTCGGCGTCGTGGTTCTGCTCGGCGAGCTTGTAGATGCGCTTGAGGCCGCCCCAGAGGCCGAAGCGGAGCTCGGCCTTGCGAGCGAGCTGGAAGAGGGCGGCGCGGGAGGCGCTGGTGTTGCGCTCGTAGAGGGCGACGAGGAGGTCCGCGAGGGCGAAGCGGGAGGGGAGGGGGACGTCCTTCTGGGCGAGGAAGCGCTGCCAGGCGTCGCGAGCGCCGGAGTGGCGGGCCTCGGCGCTGCGGCGGGACTGGGCCTGGGAGAGGAGGGAGCGGAGCCCGTCGAAGGTGAGGGCGCCCTGGGGCAGCTTGTCGGGAACCTTGTCGGGCTGCTCGAGGAAGGCCAGCACGGCCTCCGCCAGGTCGGGCGCCTCGGCCCGTGACAACCGCTCCAGGTCCGCTGTGGTCAGCTCGTCGCTCGTGGCCATCGGGTCGACGATCTACCACAGGTGAACAGTCGGAGGGCGCGGGTGAAACGACGGGAAGTGCCGCGGAGGGGCGGATGGGAGCTTGACGGCGGAGTCCGGGTGGGCGGGTGCTTCAGCCCTGGCTCTGGGGTGGAGGGGGCGCCAGCGAATCTGGATGATCGGTGCGGAGCAGCCCGGGTCAATGTGGGCCGCGCAGGTGTTCAGGGTCACCGCTCCCAGAGCGTGGCGAGCTTCAACGGGAGCACCGTGAAGGGCTCGGCGTGCACGGTGACTCCTCCGCTCCAGTGGCCCTGCCGGGTCCAGCGCCGACCCTCCAGCCGGTAGATCTCCAATGACCGCTGGAGGGGATCCACCAACCACAGGTGGCTCACGCCTTCGCGTGCATAGGCCTTCATCTTCTTTTCCCGGTCCAGCACCGCCGTGGAGGGCGAGAGCACCTCGCACACCCAATCGGGGGCCAGGGTGAAGGCCGCCGTGTGCGGCATCTCTGGCATGCGCTCCCTGCGCCAGCCCGCCAGGTCTGGCACCAGGGCGTCATCTCCGAGGTGCAACTCGGGCTCGTCCACGATGAGCCAGCCACCGGGTCCTCCTTCGCCCAGGTCGAAGGGTCCTCCCAACAGCATCCCAAGTCGAGATGCGGCTCGACCATGGGGCGAGGCCGGGCGAGGGCTCACGTACAACTCGCCATCGACGATCTCCCCCACGCAGTTGGGAGGGACGGTCTCCAGGTCTTCGTAGGTGGCCCTGCGCTTCGACCCGCTCATGCCCGGATCAACAATCTAGACCTGACCTGTGAAGTGGGCAACGCTGACCCAATACCCAAAGTCATCGGTGCGAAGTCCCCTGGCTGAGGTTCATCGCCGGGCGCGTGCTGTCGAGGTCGATGCGTGGGGTCCAGTCGGTGGACTGTGGGACGGGTTTGGAGCGGATGTAGAAGGGGGAGAGAGGAGGCACTCGCATGACGGCCGCAATCCCTTCAACCGTGAGCGCGGGGGCGGTGTCTGAGGAGAGCCAGGCCGGCGGGAGGATTGGCTCGCCACGTGCTTGGGGCCACGTGTCATGTCCGGACCCCATGACCTCCTCGCCCGCTACACCTTCAGCCACCCAGAGCGGGCCGCGGCCGAGCTCCGTGCCGTTCTCCCCGCGCATGTCGTCTCCGAGGTGGACTGGGCGTCCCTGCGGCGGGAGTCCGGCTCCGTCGTGGATCCGGAGCTGAGGGAGACCGAAAGCGACCTGCTCTTCTCGGCGCGTCTGCGCACGGGCCAGCCGCTGCTCTTCTACGTGCTGCTGGAGCACCAGTCGACGGTGGACGGGTGGATGGCGCTGAGAATGTTGCGCTACGTGGTGCGCCTGGTGGAGCACTGGCGCCAGCAGCACCCGGAGAGCGCCGTGCTCCCCGTCATCCTCCCCCTGGTCATGTATCACGGGCCGGAGGGGGCCTGGACGGCACCGCGCCGGGTGGAGGACCTCTTCGACCTGCCGGAAGGAGAGGAGGAAGGGGCACGGTGGCGGGCGCTGGTGCCGCGTTTCGAATACCTGCTCGATGATCTGACAGCCGAGCGCGCGGAGGCCTTGATGGCGCGTCCCGGTCCACCCCTGGCCCGGCTGGTCCTGCTCGTGCTGCGCTACGGGCGCACCGGGGAACTGGCTGGGAGATTGCCGGATTGGACGGCGCTCATGGCCCAGGTGTTGGCAAGCCCCAACGGACAGGAGGAACTGGTCATGGTCGTGCGCTATCTCCTCCTGGTCGGGGACAGGTCGGTGCGTGGAGCAACGGAGCAGGTGCTACATTCGGTTCTGGGTAGGCAACGCGCGGAGGAACTGATGCGCAGCTATGGCGAGGAGCTCATCGAGCAGGGCCGCCAACGGGGGCGGGTGGAAGCACAGGCGCAGAGTATTGTCCGCATTCTCGCCGCTCGGGGCGTGCACGTCGACGACGAGGCCCGGCAACGCATCCTCACCTGCACGGACCTGGACACGCTCGACCGCTGGTTCGAACGGGCCCTGCACGCCAGCACCCTCTCCGATGTCCTGGAGAACATGGCCCAGTAGGGGGCTCCGTGGTCCGGAGGTGTGCCTGCTGAGGAAGGGGCTCAAGCTGTTTGACGGTGGAGCAGCTCATCTCGGACACCGTCGATTTCGTGAAGATGCTGCGCGAGCGGTTCGGTGTCGAGAAGGTCTATCTGGTGGGGCACTCGTCCTGAACCTGCCCAAGGGGTTGTCGCTCCCTACTCGCGCCGGAACCAATCGTATGCGCCAAAGTCGGCTCGTGCTGGATCCTTGAAGTCCGTCCACCTGTACACCCAGAGGTATTCGGGGGTGCCGGGCGACAGCCTGGCGGTGACGTATTTCTTCGCGTAGCCATGATCATAGACGGCGTAGATGGATCCATTTCCGAGGCGCTTCGCGCCGACCTCCTTCCAGTCGCAATTGTTGGGATGGCATCTCCCCCAGACGTGGACATACCAGGGCGGCCCCGGTGGATACGGCTGGCCATTGAGGACCTGGTCCTGACACACGAATCGCAGCTGGATACGGGCGATGCCACGCGTGTTGGGGTCCGTATTCACCCAATGACCCTCTTCCTTCGGCTGCACACAAAGCGCATGCGCCGGTGCGGCGAGTGCAATTGGACCCACGATGAGCGCTCCCAGAAGCAACCCGCGCATCGACACTCGACTGAGCGATCTTCCCATGGAACTCCGTCCTTTCCTCTGCCGCTCGCCCGTGGGCGAACGGAGGTCTTGATCCAGAGAGAAGGAGTGCGCCCCTCGCGGATGCGACACGGGAGGGGATTGCACCCTCCTGTGCCGGGGTCGTGGTAGGCATCACCTTTACTTCCGAGGTTCTTTGGGCCTCGCCGCTGGGACGTGGTCCTCGGCTGCCTGCTGCCCGGGGGACGAAGCGGACCCGGCTTGTGTGCTTCCTCCCTGGTCGTTACAGCCGCTTGCCGGGAACCAGGCGAGGAGACCCAACGACGTGGCACAGCCCAGGGAAGTCCAGCCGAAGTGGGAAGGGCTGGTGTTCGTCTGCCGCAAGTGCATGAAGCGCGCGGGGGCGGAGGAGTTGCGGAGCACGCTGAAGGAGGAGCTGGGCCGGGGCGTGCGCGTCGTCCGCAGCAGTTGTCTGAAGCTGTGCCCCAAGGGCCGCGTCTGTGTGGTGGTGGGTGGCGGTGAGCGCATGCGCTGCTTCCTCGTCGATCCCCAGGAGGATGTGGACGCACTCGTCCGCACGATCTCCGACGCGCTCGACGGCTCGTCATGAGCCCATCACTCATCATTGTTCACGAGTACCCGTTCAGGGCGTTCGACGCGACCCGGCGGCGCTCATTCCGTCTATGATTTCCGATGCGAAGTCTCGACGGGGGCGCGACATGACGAAGAGAAGGGTTGGGCTCTCGTGCCTGTTGTTGGTGGTGGTTCTCGCCATCCAGTCGTGTTCGGGCAAGAACCACGAAGTCCCCCCGACGCCGACACGGGACGCTCCCGTCGTCATCGTCGGCGCGGGTCTGACGGGGCTGACCGTGGCCCATGAGTTGAACAAGGCGGGGATCGGCTCGCTGCTCGTCGAGGCCGCTCCGCGCCTGGGCGGCCGCGTCCAGACGATCTCCTTCTCCGACGGCGCCACCGCCGAGGCTCACATGGAGGAGTTCTTCGAGCGCAGCCCCGCGGTGACGCTGCTGCGGGAGCTCGACCTCCAATTGAGCGAGGACGTCGCACACTCGTCCGTGCGGCTCGATGGGCAGATTCTTCCCTACCAGGGGGAGGGGGCGCGCGATACGTACCTCGCGGGCATCTTCAACGAAGAGGAGCGCGCGGCGTTCCTCCGGTGGAACGACAAGGCCTGGAGCCTCTACTCCCAGCTCCACGCCAGCCATGAAGCGGGAACGCCGCTGCCGCAGGAGCTGGCCGCGCTCATGCACATCAACTTCGCGGAGTTCATCGCCCGCGAGGGACTTCCGCACAAGGTCAGCGAGTGGATCCGCGTCACGCTGGAGCCCGAGATCGCCATCGAGTGGGACAAGATCTCCGCGCTCGACGGCCTCGACGAGATGCGTCTCTTCCTGGATTCACCGCAGGGGTTCGGCGAGAAGAACTACCACGTCCTCGGCGGCAACACGCGCTTCACCGAGGCGCTCGCCGCCCGCCTGCGTTCCGGCCAGCTCATGACCCAGGCCCGCGTCACCGCCATCGAGCAGTCGGACTCGGGCGTGAGGTTGCGGGTCCTCCAGGATGACCGCCGGTTCATCGACATCACCGGGCGGATGGTGGTGGTCACCGTGCCGGTCCACCACCTGGGGAGGATCCAGTTCTTGCCTCCGCTCAGCCGCGAGAAGTGGCAGGCCATCCAGACGACGAGGATGGGGAGCTACGTCAAGGTGCACTTCCGCGTCGCCCCCCAGGCCTCCTCGTTGTGGGAGGTGAACGGCGAGAACGTCTTGACGCTGCTCTCGGACTCACCAGCCGGCAGCATCTACGACGTGACGGAGCTCCAGGAGAACCAGCAGGAGCCTCGGGACCACGTCCTCACCCTGCTCCTGCACGCCCGGTTCGCGCGCGATGTCATGAACCTGCCGGTCGACGAGATGCGCGAGAAGAGCGCTGAAGCCCTCGACAATCTCTTCCCGGGCGTCCGTCAGCACATCCGCTCCGCGGAGATCTTCGTGTACCCGCAGGCGGTGGCCTACTGGCCCTTGGATCTCGGGCGCTCCCGCTTCGATGAGCTCGCGAACGAGCTGCGCCGTCCCCAGGGCCGCCTCTACATCGGAGGCGACACGACGGAGAACAGCCACTCCGAAGGGGCCGTCATCGCCGGGCTTCGGATCGCGCGGCAGATCATCGAACGCCGGGGCGAACTACAGGAGCCCGGTTTGACCCGGAGCGCCCCCGCCCCACGAGCCACTCCTTGAGCCGCCGCCAGAAGCCGGGGCGCTCCTCCTTCCGAGTGGAGAGGGTGCCCAGGTCCAGCGTGCGCACGGGCCGCGGAGTCCCGTCCCACCAGGCCCGCACGGGTATGGCCCGGCGCCGGGCGGCCTCCGCCTTCGGGAGCACCACCGTGAGGATGCCATGGCGCAGTGTCGCCTCGGCCTTCGTGGTGTCCACACCCGCGGGCAGCGTGAGGCAGCGGTTCACCTGCTCCACACTCCCGCCGTACGCGTGCGTGCGCCGGCGCAGGGCGTGGACGGTGAGCACCTGGCCCTCGGCTCGGACCTCGATGTCCTGAGCCTCATACCCTGGCAGCGCGAGGCTCACACGGAGCTCGCCCGCGGCGTCCTCGACCTCGAAGTCCCGCAGGAAGCCCGCGAGGCTGCTCCATCCGTCATGGGCGGGCACGAAGTCCCGCCAGGGCCAGAAGGCCGAAGTGCGGACCAGGGGAAACGTCGAAACATGGCGCGTGATGATGGTTGGCACGAGGGAACCTCCTTTCCCAGACTCCTCGCTCGGGCGCTGTTGGAGTAACGCGGCCTGGATGACGCGCAAGGCCCACCTCCCACCGTGGGGCAGGCATGCCCCGGGCGCCCACCTCGGGCCCCAGCAGGTGCCCGCCTGGCTGGCTGCCGCGCGGCTGGACGCGGGCTCGGACCCCGCGAGGCTTGTTCCGGCTCCACCGGAGTCCTCACCTTGGCGGAAGGAGGGCGTCCTGGATGAAGAGTGAACGGCTGTCGTGGGCTCTCGGGTGGGCGAGCCTGGGTATTGGGGTGACGGAGCTGACGTTCCCGGAGCGCATCTGCCGCGTCCTGGGGGCACGCGGGCGCTCCGGGCTGGTGCGGGGGTTCGGGCTTCGCGAGCTCGCCTGCGGCGTGGGGCTGCTCCTCCAACCGCATCGGCGCGAATGGGTCTGGGCGCGCGTCGCGGGGGATGCGTTGGACCTCGCGCTCCTGGCGGTGTCCTTCCGGCTCCCTCGCGCGAACAGGGCCTGGCAGGCGGCCATCACCGCCTCGGTCGTCGGGGTCACCCTCGTGGACCTCTATGCCGCCGTGAAGCACGGCGCTCCCGCGCTTCGTTCCGGTGCCGTGACTCCGTCGCTCGGGATGGATGTGGGCAGCGGCGCCCCCGCCGAGAGCTGGCGCGGAAGTGGTCTGGCCGAGGACGTGGGCGCTCCCCCGCACCACGGTGAAGACAGCGCACCCGATGAGGTGAAGCAGCGCATGATGCGGGAGGCGGCACGGGAGCTCGGGCTGCCGGAGCGCGACGAGCGCGGCACACCGCACTGAGCGCCTCGGAAGGGAGCCCGCACGGGCAGTGAAGGCTTTGCTAGGGTTGCCTTTCGCCCGTGGCGGCCGCGCATGACCTCGCGGCGTCAACGGTGCCGAAAGGAGAGCCGTTCGATGTCCGTCCTCAAGCGCAGTCTGCTCCGTGGTGCGTTGATGCTCCTCCTCCCCCTGGGCGCGGCCTCGGCCAGCGAGCCGATCTGCTCCGCCAGCGGGGACGCCTCCTTCTCCAGCTCCAGAACGAATGAGGCGGACTCCGCACGGGCGTCGTATCTCTGCCATGCGTCTTTCTGTGAGACCGATCAGGACTGTGTGAACGCCTGTCCCTCTGCCCCCTCCGCGGCCTGCGTCGATTACGTGTGCCAGTACTCGACCTCGGGAGGTGGAGGAGGCGGCGGCGGTGGCCCGCTCTGCCATGCGCAGTTCTGCGATGACGATTCGCAGTGCGAGTGCAACGGCGTGCGGGGCTACTGCGGCACGGACTGGACCTGCCATTTCTGAGCGGCCACGACGGCCCGCCCATCAACGTGATGGGCGGGTACGCGCGGGGCTCAGCTCACTGCACGCAGCGGAAGCTCACGATGCACTTGTTGCTGTCGTAGACCGGCTTGATGGTGCCGTTGGGGCAGAAGTTGTCGGCCGGGGGCACCAGGATGGGGCAGCTGGGGGCCACGATGGCGGCCGCCGTCCGGATGCACTCGTAGCCGACGATGCACTTGCCGTCGTAGACCGCCTTGATGGTGCCGTCCTCGCAGAAGCCCGGCCCCGGAGGCGACAGCTGCGGACAGATGATCGCCGACGTCTGGCTCCCGAGCTCCGCCACGTTCTCCGTGGCCGAATCCTCCACGCCGCAGCCGGCCAGCGCCGCCATGCAGAACATCCCCGCGATGCGTCCAAGAAGCTTCATCAAATGTTTCTCCGCTGTGGGCCCGTCCATCGGGCTCGCATGTGTCTACGCGCTCGGTCTGACACGTGCAATCCGCATCTGTCTGGCTTTCCGGTCCTATCAGCCAGACATGCGATGAACGGCTCCCTCTCCCACTGGGTGCGCGGACGTCCCGGACAGCGCGTATGGCTGGACGCGCGGGCGGGGTCTCAGGGCGAGGTGGCGGAGGTCTTCGTGGGGCCGCTGGCGGGCACCAGGTTGGAGTAGCGCGCGGTGATGCGCAGGTGCTTCTTGTAGAAGAGCAGGCCGCCCTCGGCGTCCACGTGGAGGGTGTCGAGCACCTGCCCCACGCCGGGCCAGGTGCGGAAGTCCATGCGGACGTCGACGCGGTGGGCCATGTTCGGCAGCTCCGTGGGGCTGTAGTTCAGGCGGACGAGCTGGCCGGTGGACGGGTCCACGAGCGCCTCGCCCTTGTGGACGTAGGGGGCCTTGTCGGCGCGGGGCTCGAAGCGCAGGCGCAGCCGGCTGGGGTCCTTCGGGTCCGGGCCCGCCAGCGAGAAGCGGTGCTGCGCCAGGTAGGAGGAGGCGAAGGGGAGGTTGACGGAGTTGAACTCCGCGCGGCCCTGGCCCTTGCGCTGGCGCTCCTCCAGGTCCTTGCGCATGGCCTCGGTGGTGTCCTGGCCATCCTTGCGGGCCTGGAGGATTTCACGGTGCTGCTGGCCGTCCCTCACCCGGACACGGTCCACCCGCTCCTGCGAGTGCTTCACGTTGCCGTCCCCGTCCAGCTCCTCGACGCGCAGCGTGATGGTCATCTCCTCCACCTTGCCGGCGAACAGGTCCTCCATGCCCCATGTCGTCTCGCCGAGTTTCCGGGCGAGCGTCTCGGCATCCACGGGGGGAGGGGAACCCTCCTGTGCCTGAACGGGTCGGCAGAAGAGCAGGAGACTCACCAGGGTGAGTGCACGAAACATGCGGGGGCTCCTGGACGGGGCCGCGGCGCGCGGCGGGGGGCGGGAAGATGCACCATGCCGCGCGCGGGAGGAAGTGCTCAGTCCACTCCCTCGGATTCCAAGGATCCGCCCTGACTGCAGAAGGAGCGCCGTCGTGGACCGCGCTCACCCGCCGCTGGGCGGCGCGGCGTTGATGGGCTCGGGAGGCTCCACGGGCGGGCGGCGCTGCTCCTGCTCCGCCGTGGGACGCAGCCGCTTCTCGAAGGGCTCCAGCCGCACGGGCCGGCCCGTCTCCGCCGACGTGTAGAGCGCGCGGACGATGCGCACGTCCGCCAGCCCCTCCCAGCCATCGGGCTCCACCTGCCGGTCCTTCAGGATGCAGTCGCTGAAGTAGGAGAGCTCCGGGCCGATCTGGTCGCGCTGGGGCAGGGTGCGCTTCTTCTTCTTGCCCTTCACCTCCAGCTCGAAGGTCATCTTCCCCTTGTACTCGTAGGCGTTGTCCAGGCGGATGCTGCCCTGGGTGCCCACGAGCTGGTAGGTGGCCGTGGGCGCGGCGCCGAAGCTCAGGTTGAACGAGGCCAGCCGATCCTCCGGGAAGCGGAGTACCGCCGACAGGCCCTCCTCCGTCTCCGCGAAGCGCTCATCCTTGCCCTTCGCCTTGAAGGCGAACACCTCCTGCGGCTCCGCGCGGAAGAGGTAGCGCGCCGCGTTGATGCAGTAGACGCCGATGTCCCACACCACCCCTCCACCCGCCTCGCGGTCGATACGGATGTTGGGCCCCTGGATCTGGAAGCTGAACGACGAGCTGAAGAGGCGCGGCTCGCCAATCTTCCCCTTGCGCACCGCCTCCACGGCCTCGAGGTTGGTGGACTCGAAGTGCAGCCGGTAGGCCGTCATCAGCTTGACGTCGCTCTCCTCGGCGGCGCGGATCATCTCCAGGCACTGGTTCTCGTCGAGCGCCAGGGGCTTCTCGCACAGCACATGGGCCCCGGCCCGCGCCGCGCGCACCGCGTACTCGGCATGCTGCGCGTTGGGCAGCGCGATGTAGACCGCGTCCACCTCGGGCAGCGCGAGGCACTCCTCGTACTGGTCATAGGTGTAGACGGGGACCCCGTGGCGCTTGCCCAGCGCGCGGTGCTTCTGGGGGTCGCCGGACACGAGCGCCACCAGCCGCGAGTTCTTCTTCGCGTTCTTGAAGGCGGGGAGGATCGCGTCCTGCGCGAAGTGTCCCAGCCCCACCACCGCGTAGCCAATCTGGCGCGAGCTCTTGCCCGCGCGCTTCGTGGCCTGTCTCCCTGCCTGCTTTCGAGCCGCCATTTTGCCTTCCTCCTGGAAGCCGTCGGGCGGGCAAGCTCCGCATCGCGCGGTGCGCCGACAACCCACCTGTGCCCGCGAGTCGCGCACATGTCGGCGGGACGACGCCCGGCACCGCGAGCCAATGGGCGGAGCCGGGTGCTGGATGCACCGTGACGCGCGCCCATGCGCTCGTTCCGATTGCGTCCCCTGCTGGCCTTCCTGGTGGTGCTCCTGTGTTCCATGGCCGTACCCGCCAGGGCCGCCCCGGAGGCTCCGGTGGCCTCCGAGGACTCCGCCTTCCGGGTACCCGGAGGGAGCCCCGAGCGCGAGCGCTTCCTCCGGGATTTGAACGCGGAGCGCATCGAGATGAACCGGACGGCGGTGTGGCTGCTCACCGGTTGGACGGTGCTCAACCTCGCGGTGGGCACCGTCGTGTACTTCACGGCGGAGGACCCGGTCTGGCGCGGCTTCCACCAGATGAATGCCCTCTTCAACGTGCCCGTGCTGGGGGCGGCCCTCGGCAGCTTCGCCCTGCTGGCCGCGCAGGACCCGGAGCGGTTGGACCTGCGGCAGAGCCTCTTCCGGGGCGGGTTGCTGGAGCGCGGCCTGCTGGTGGGCATCACGCTGGACGTGGCGTCGGGATTGCTCGGCCTGTACCTCCGGGAGCGGGGCCTGCGCGTGGGCTCCGAGCGCCTCGAGGGCTGGGGGCACGCGTTGCTTCTGCAGGGGGCCTTCCTGCTCCTCTTCGATACATCCCTCCTGGTGATGAACATTCGCCATCAGGCGCGGCTGCTGCCGTTGGTGGACCCCTCGGGCCGGGGGGGCGGGGTCGCGTTCGTGGTGCGCCTGTAGACATCACCCACCGGGTGCTGGTCTGCTCCACCGGGGATTGCGGTCCGTTCTGGCGGTGATGACATGAAGGTACCCACCCGCATCATCTGGGCACTCCGGAGGCTCGTGCTCGTCCTGGGTGGAGGAGGTTTCGCGGCGGTGCTTTTCCTGGCGTGCGAGCACGTGCTCATGAAGGAGTCGGCGGACGGAGCTCCGCCGGCCACGAGCTCGAGCGAGAAGTACGAGGTGGGAAGGCTGCTCTCGCGTCCGGGTGCTCCCACGGTGGAGGCTCCGGAGCGGGGCCTGCGGCCGTTGGGGTTTGGCGGTGAGCGGGACGGGCTCCTCTACGTGCCCGAGGGGTACCGGGCGGACCGGCCCGCGCCGTTGCTGGTGATGCTGCACGGCTCGAAGGGCACCGCGCGCGAGGCCCTGGAGCCATGGCTGGAGCTGGCGGACGGGGCGGGTCTCCTCCTGCTCGCGCCGGAGTCCCGCGTCCACACGTGGGACATCGTCCTGCTCGATGGGGGGTATGGGCCAGACGTCACCTTCATCGACCGGGCGCTGGTGTACGTCTTCGAGCGCTACGCGGTGGACCCAAGGCACCTCGTCCTCGCGGGCTTCTCGGACGGGGCGTCGTTCGCGCTGTCCCTGGGGCTCACCAATGGAGACCTGTTCAGCCACGTGGTGGCGTTCTCGCCGGGCTTCGCGGAACCGGCGATGCTGCGCGGCAGGCCGGAGCTGTTCATCTCCCACGGGTCGGAGGACCCGGTGTTGCCCGTCGCGGATTGCGGACGGAGCATCGCCTCGCGGGTGAAGGACGCGGGCTACACGGTGCGCTACCGCGAGTTCGACGGGCCCCACACCGTTCCGTCCGACATCGTCCGCGAGGCGCTGGTCTGGTTCATCACGCCGTGAGGGCCCGTGCTACGTGGGGAAGCCGGCCGCGTCCTCTGGAGAGGTGTACTGGGGTGGAGGAGGCTGGACGCCCTGGCGCTTCCAGGTTCGCGCCCCGGCCACGCACCAGCCGGCGATGAGCACACCCTCGGCGACCGCATCCAGCAGGTACACGGGTGAGATGCGCTGGGGCGAGTAGATGACGTCCACCGCCGCGAGCGACGCGGCGCTGCCCGTGGCCAACAGTTTGAGCTCGGGGCTCACGCGGCGGCGCAGTCCCGCGGCCAGCAGCGTGCCCCCGACGACCGCGATGAGCGCTCCCACCGTCTTCACCAGCCAGCCCTCGAGCTTGGGTCCCGTCACGGCCTCGAAGCTGCGCAGGTGGACGATGGGCCACACGCCCGTGGCGAGATAGAAGGCGCCCTGCGCCACGGCCAGGCCCGAGGTCAGGGGGTCGGCTCGCTCGGGCTTCGGTTCCTCGACGATCTCCATCTGCTCCTCCGCTGCTCTGAGAGGATGAAGATGGGGATGCCCGTGGGAGTACGCCTGCCCGCCTGCTCAGTCTCCGGGGCGGAAATTCTCCTGCCCCTCTCCTCCCTCTCCCAGGGGGAGAGGGAGAGTTGGCGCGGTACGAATCAGTGGGGCTTGTTGAGGATGGGCTCCACAGTGCGCAGCACCGCGTCCAGGCTGCTCAGGGCCGCTCCGCGCACGGTGTCCACCGCCCTCCGCGCCCAGGCCAGCACCTCGTGCTGATCCTCCTCGGGCATGCCGTGGAAGCGCGTGTCCCCCGAGCGGATGTCCTCGGCCACGTGCGCCGCCACGCCCAGGCTCCGCCCCACCTCCACCGCGCGCTCCGCCAGCGCCGTGCCCTCCCACAGCACCTTCAAGTACAGCGCCCACTGCTTCCCCGCGATTCCCTCGGCCACCTGCTCGTAGCGCGGTGCCGTCCACGTGGCGGTGTGCACCTCGAGCACCTGCAGCCCCGCCGCCATCACCATCGCATCCGCCACCTCCGCCAGCACCGGCGCGGGGAGCTCCGTCCAGGCCAGCGTGGCGAAGCACAGCGACTGCAACGCGAACTGCACCCCGGGTCCCACCCGCCAGGGCTCCGCCAGGTACGTGCACTCGCCGTCCGCCAGGTCGTCCGCCAGGTTGGCCGCGCATGCGCAGAAGAACAGGCCCGCCGAGCGCCGCAGCAACACCTCGCGTCCCAGCCCCGCCTCGGCTCCCGCCGCGTACAGCAGCGCCAGCGGCCCGGGCCGTCCCGCCTCCATCGCCACCAGCACGTCCCGCTCGGCCTCTTCCGGCAGCCCGTACCGGCGCAGCTCGCGCAGGGCCTCCCGGAAGACCGCGCCTGCGCTCATCTCAGCTCGCGCGGCAGGAGGATTCGCAACTGCGCCCCCCCACCGGGGCGGTTGTTGCGCTCCAGCGTGCCCCCGCTCGCTCGGATGAGGCACTCGGAGGTGTAGAGCCCCAGCCCCGTGCCGTTCGGCTTGGTGGTGGACAGCCCCTCGATGGGGATCTTCAGTCTCTCCGGCGGGAAGCCCGGGCCATCATCGGCGATGACCAGCTCCAGCCGCCCGCTGTACGGCTCGGAACGCGCGAGGATGTCCACCTTCCCCGCGCCTCGCGCGCCATCCCCCTCGCACGCGTTGAGCACCAGGTTCTCCACCACCCGCCTCAGCGTGGTGATGCCCCCGCGCACCAGCGCGTGCGAGGCCTGCTCCTCCACCTTCACCTGGATGTGCACGTCCGGGAAGCGCCAGCCCACGCTCGTGCGCACCGACTCCAGCACTGGAATGATGTGCACGTTCTCCGGATCACTGCTCACCGAGCGCCGGCCCTTCTGCCGTATCTCCAGCACCATCTCGCGGATGCGCGTGAGGCCCTCGTTGAGCTCGCGCACCAGCTCCTCGAACTCGGCACGCGGCAGCGCGTTCCTCTGCACGCCCATGACGGAGAGGATGTCCGCCGCGGCGCTCGCGCTCATCAGCGCGTTGTTGATGTCGTGGTTGTAGCCGAGGATCTGCACCATCGCCTGCGACAGCCGGCCCACGTCCCGCTCCTGCTGCTCCAGGATGTGGGCCTGCACGGCGGCGCGCAGCTGCTCGGCCTCGGCGCGGGCCTGGTCGTGCTTGAGGGCGAAGGTGCCCGAGTACAGCTCCAGGATGACCGCCAGCGGCCCCATGACGGCGAAGAGGGCCACGTGGGGCTCGTCGCGGGCCATCAGCGACGCCAGCCCCAGCGCCGCCACCGAGCCCAGCGCGAGGAAGGGCTGCGAGGGCGCCACGCGGTGCAGCCTGCCGTGGTAGCCGGTGGTGAAGAGCAGCACCGCCGCGAACACCATGGCTCCCGGCATCGCCGCCAGCGCCATCAACGCCGCCAGGAAGAAATGCAGGGCGGCCGTCCCCAGCAGCACGTACGGCCAGCCCCTGTCCTCGATGTGCTGGCGGCCCCGGTGCATCATCCCGAAGCCGAGGCCCAGCACCAGCGCGGGCAGCAGGCACGCCAGGGCCTTGCCGAAGGGCAGGTCGAAGAAGGGCTTCGCCCCGGGCGCCCACGTCGCCAGCGCCAGCACCGCCGGGATGACCACCGCGGAGCTCAGCCACGCCTGCGGCGTCGAGGCGGCCAGCACCTCCTGGGTGTCCTGCGAGCGTACCCAGCGCTTGAAGGACTCTTGGACGATGCGGCGCCAGCGCGTGGGAAGGGTCATAGGGTCGCTGTCAGATAGAAGCCCGCCGCCTTGTTGATGGTATTGGCTTCCTTGCCCACCTGGTCCACGCGGCGGTTCAGCTCGTTGACGATGTCCGGATTGCCCCGGTGCACCACCTTCACCTCCACCGTGCCGCCGGCCAGCACCTGGTGGATGGCCTCCAGCACCGGCATCACCTCGGGGCTGATCTCCAGGGCGCCGTCGGCTCCCTCCACGGCGCCCAGCTCCTGGATGCGCATCAGGTACTCCCCGAGCGAGGAGGCCACGTTCAATCCCACCACGCGAGGACCACGGATGTCGTTGTAACTCATTGTTGCGTCCCTTCCGCCGGCTGGATGGCCGGACTGTTGTCTGCATGAAGCGGGAGGTGGAGGCGTGTTACGGACTTTCTTGGGTTGGACGTGGAGCGCGCAGCAGTGCCTCCAGCTCCCGGCGGCCGAAGGGCTTGGCCTGGAACCACTGCAAGCCAGGCTGCTCGACGAAGTCGGGAGGGCAGTGCGTGCCGGAGATGAGCACGCGGCGCGCCTGGGGGACGTGTGTCTCCGCCCAGCGCAGGAACTCGGTGCCGCGCTCGCCGGGCTCCAGGTGCTGCGCGGCGAGGATGATGTCCACGGCCGGGTCCGCCTGGAGGGCGGCGCGGGCCTCGGCGGCGGAGGTGGGGCAGCGCACCTCGTGCCCGAGCACCCGCAGGGTGCGCTCCAGCGCGCGCGAGACCCGGGTATCCAGGTCCAGGACGAGCACCCTCATGGGACGCCCCCCCCTGGCGCGGCGGAGTGGAACCAGTTGAGCGGAGGCGCGAGGTACACGCCTCCGCTCACGGCGGTGGCGTAGCGGAGCATCGCGTCCGGTGTCTGTCCCCCCGCGCCCAGCAGGGCGTCGAGCGAGCGCCGGTAGGCGTCCGGGTCCGCCGCGGCGGCCATGAAGACGAGCCCCTCCTCGCCCGCGTGCCGGAAGGGAAAGCCGCGGCGGATGAGGAGCTGGTTCTCCCCGGCGCCCGCCGCGCGGGCCCGGAGGATGTGGGCCTCGGCGGGCGGATCCACGACGAGCTCTCCGTCATGGGTGCGGCCCACCACGCGCTCCTGGGCCTGCGGCTTGAGGTGGCTGAAGAGGTCCAGGTCCTGCTGGAAGCGCAGGTAGAGGAGCCACGAGGCACCCGCCATGGCACCCGAGGGGATGAGCGCGGTGGCGCGCACCTGCTCGGGGGTGGGGCGCAGCAGGCCGTCGCGGAAGCCGAAGGCGTCGCGCCCCTCGCCGATGCGGCCGCCGAGCACCTCCTCCTCGAGGGAGAGCACCGCCTGGGAGAGCGCGAGGACACGCCGCAGGGACCACAGCAGGCGCTCGCGCTCCTCCGCGCTCACCTGGACGAGCACGTGGGCCTGGGTGGAAGGGAAGCGGGCCGTGGGGCCCTGGCGAGGCAGCAGCGCGGGTGGGGCCGGAGGGGCCTCGCGCAGCAGCGAGGACTCCAGGCCGAGCACCACGTGCAGGCCGCTGGCCGCGCTCAGCTCGGCGTGGATGGACGAGACCACCTCGCGCAAGTGTGGTAGGGCCATGTTCCGGCTGAGCCGGAGAACGGCGATGCCACTGTACGCGCCAGGCGAATGGAAGAGGCCTTCCTGCGGTTGCATCGCTGTATCCCCCCATCCGCGCTCCAGGGCTTTGGAACGCGGGTGTCCGTGTGCGCGGAAGCGTTTCGCTCACCGTGCGTGCATGTGAAGGAGAACCCGGCGGGTCATGTGAAGTCAAACGGGGCCGGGGCGGGATTCCGGCTTCCGTGGCGCACCCGTCAGGAGGGGTGTACCCGAGGGCAGGGACGCGTTCTCGAGGAAACCCTTCACCGCCGGGCCGAAGTGCTAAGGTGGCTTCAAGTATTTCCCTCTCGCCTCATGCCCGTATGTCTTTGGCGGCGGGAGGGGTGGACAGCGCTCTCGAGAGAAGGATTGTGTCATGAAGAACGTGGAGGGACCGGCATTGCCCGTTGAGCTCGATCGAAGGCTGAAGGTGGGCGTCGCTCGTCTCAAGGAAGTGCGGCAGAGCATGGAGGAGCTGAGCCGGATCGCCGATGCGATCGGACCCCTGCTCGGGGTGGGTGGGGGACGGAAGCGTGGCAAGGCCACTTCCGGTTCCTTTCCGGCGGTGAGGGCCCAGGAGGCGGCGCGTCCCGCCGCGGCCACGCCCCCGCCGGCCAAGAACACCCGGACCGCGCCGAGCAGCGCGCCCGCCGAGGACGAGGTCCCGGAGTGGCGCAAGGTGTTCCCGGCGCTGTCCGCCAACGTTCCTCCGAAGCGCTCGAAGTAGCCCGGCAGGACGTGCTTCCAGGGGAGGGCCGGGGCACCGGTCCTCCCTCCGCCCGCCGCTGCCTCCCATGGATGCGCGCCCCATCTTCCGACCGGAGGAGGTGCGTCCATGGCCGGACCGAAGCAGGTGAGCGAGCGCGAGGCCCACGGGGACGTGGAGCGGGTGCTGCACGAGATGCGGCGGACGCTGCGGGTGACGGGGTTGGACGTGACGGTGCGCACGTGGGCGCGCTTCGAACGCTTCCTGGTCGGCATGTGGGAGGCGATGGGGCCGAACGCGGAGACGCGGGCCTTCGAGTCGGCGGCGGACGAGGTGCGCGCGTGGGCGGTGGACGCGGCGGAGCGCCAGGGTCCGCTGGGCGCCTGGGACGCGGTGACGCTGGGCGAGAGCCAGCGCTACCACCTGCGCGGGGCGCTGGAGCTGTACCACTACCTCGATCCGAAGATGTTGGTGTTCACCTCGGCGGTGCAGCTGGCGCTGCGGGACGAGCCCGTGGGCACGTTGCAGCCGCTGGGGAGCGCGGAGCGCATCGAGCGGGGCGCTCCGGCGCGGATGATGGCGATGGAGTGGGTGCCGGAGCCGGTGGAAGACGCGCGGCTGCGCGGCCTCTTCAAGGACATCCAGGAGACGGTGGGGCCGCCCTCGCTGCCGGGGGATTTCCGGGGGCTGGGGCTGTGGCCGGAGTATCTGGAGGCGGCATGGGCGCGGCTGAAGCCGAGGATGAAGGGCGAGGAGTGGGCCCGCGCCAGTGACGCGCTGCTGGCCCTGTCGCGGCGGCTGGCGCGGAGCCTGCCGTACGAGGTGGCGCTGTCCAGGGAGCGCCTGGAGGTGCTGCACGAGGACGCGGAGGTCATCCATCGGATGACGGCCCAGTTCGAGTGGAGGCTGCCCGTGCTGGTGCTCGCGATGGCGACGCTGGTGTGTGACGTGAGGGACGTGGAGCGGCGGCTGCCCTTCCCGGCCGAGGCGCGGCTGGTGCCGGACTTCGTGGTGGCGGGGGAGCTGCGATGAACTGGCGCGAATACCAGGCGAGACAGCGGGTGGTGGAGCTGGGCTCGCGCTTCATCAGCTACGTGGACGAGGGGCGGGGCGCGCCGCTGGTGCTGCTGCACGGGATTCCCACGTGGGGCTTCCTGTGGAGCGGGTTGCTGCCGGCGCTGTCGATGACGCACCGGGTGCTGATTCCGGACCTGCTGGGGTACGGGTTCTCGGACCGGCGGGACGACTTCGATCGCTCCATCGCGCGGCAGGCGGAGGCGCTGGATGCGTGGATGGACCGGCTGGGGGTGACGGACGCCATCCTCGTGGGGCACGACATCGGCGGAGGCGTGGCGCAGCACCTGGCGGTCCGGTTCCCCCGGCGGGTGTCGAGGCTCTGCCTGATGAACAGCATCTGCTTCGACTCGTGGCCCACCGAGTGGATGATGCAGCTGGGGCACCCGAGCGTGGCGAGGCGGCTGTCAGCGCGCGCGGTGCAGCGGGTGTTGAGGATGGCGCTGAAGCGGACGGGGTTCGCGACGGTCCCGCCGCAGGGCGTGCTGGAGGGGCTGCTGGCACCGTACGAGACGGAGGTGGGGAAGGTCTCCCTGGTGCGCGACGCGGCGGCGCTGAACACGAACCTGACGATGGAACTGGTGCCGAGGCTGGGTCACATGGCGGTGCCCACGCGGGTGATCTGGGGCGTGGACGACGTCTATCAGCCGGTGAAGTGGGGCGAGCGGCTGGCGTGGGAGATACCGGGCGCGAGGCTGGTCCGGGTGGCGAACGCGAGGCACTACGTCATGTGGGACCAGCCGCACGCGGTGATGACGGCGCTGTACGAGTTCCTCGGCATGGAGGAACGGCCGCGGCTGGAGGGGGTCGTGGAAGGGCCGTTGATTTGAGCGGCCCCCTCAAGACTCCGCGTCCGGGCCCTCCTCGTCCGAGGGGCCTTCGTCGCCGAACGGAAACCTGAGCGCCCGGGCCTTCTTCGCCCGCTTGCGGCTGAGCTCGACGCCCACGGCATCCAGTCCCAGCGAGTTGGCGACGGCGAGCACGGAGCCGTGGCCGCAGAACGGGTCCACGATGGTGCGGGTGGACGTGTTCTCCAGCACGAAGCGGCAGGCGACGAGACACGCCTGCACGCCCATGCCCCGGGTCCACGTCACCTCGCCGGCCTGGGGGAGCACATCGGCCGTGGACTTCGAGAGGTCCAGGCGCAGGCCTCGCGAGAAGCACAGCATGTGCGAGTACGCGGGCCGCCCGAAGGTGATGTTGCCCGGCGGCGCGCGGCACACCACCTTGTGCCACAGCAGCGAGTGGCCGGACTGCTCCGCGGCCTTCTGGACGAGGTAACCCTTGTCGACCCACGTCCCGTCCTTCTTGACGTCGGTCTGGTAGAAGATGGTGACGCCGTCGTCGGGGCAGCGCGAGAGGACGAGCGAGGCGGTGCGGACGAACCACTCCTTCCACCCGGCCAGGGTGAGCGAGGGGAACTCGGACATGTCCGGCATCGAGGTGATGAGCGAGCACCCCTCGAGCACGCCCCGCGCCTCCAGCCACGCGAGTGCATCCTCGCAGTGGACCGTCCGCTGACCCTGGGGAGGATGGCGCTCCACGCTCTAGCGCCGCTTGATGTTGAAGGGGCCGAAGCCCTGGTCGGCGGGCATGACCTCGACGACGTTGATGTTCACGCGGGCGGGGCGGGTGACACACCACGCGACGATGTCCGCGATGTCCTCCGACGTGAGCGCCTCCATGCCCTGGTAGACCTTGCGCGCCCGCTCCTCGTCTCCCCTGAAGCGGACGAGGGAGAAGTCGGTCTCCACCATGCCGGGCTGCACGTCGGTGACGCGCACGCGCGTGCCCGCGAGGTCGGCCTTCAGGTTCTGCGAGAACTGGTGCACGAAGGCCTTGGTCGCGCCGTAGACGTTGCCGCCGGGGTAGGGGTAGGTGGCGGCCACGGAGCCGAGGTTCACGATGTGCCCGCGGTTGCGCTTCACCATCCCGGGCAGCAGCGTGTGCGTCACGTAGAGCAGGCCCTTGCAGTTGGTGTCCACCATCGCTTCCCAGTCATCCAGCGACATCTGATGGGCGGGGTCCTGCCCCAGGGCCAGGCCCGCGTTGTTGACGAGGATGTCCACCTCGCCGAACCCGGCGGGCAGGGCGGCGAGCGAGGACTCGACGTCCTTGCGCGAGCGCACGTCCAGCACCAGCGGGTGGGCGGGCGTCTGGAGCTTCGCCGCCAGCTTCTCGAGCCGCTCGCCCCGGCGCCCCGCCAGCACCAGCTTCGCTCCCGCCTGGGAGAGCGCGAGCGCACACGCCTCGCCAATGCCCGAACCGGCCCCGGTGACGAGGGCCGTCCATCCCTGAATGTTTTCCATGGGACGCGGATTCTAATGATGTGTCCGGGGAGTGCACGTGTTCAATCGGAAGGGTCCACACGGAGTAGGATGGCGGTCCATGACCTCGTCTCATGGGCTCACCGCGCTGCACCTCCGCCAGGGCCACCCGGACTTCCTGGACCTGCCGTGGCACCTGCCACTGGGGGATTGGAACCCCAAGGTGTGCTCGCGCCTGGTGGAGGTCCCCCGCGGCCTCTCCCGGCACACCGTCGTCTTCGTCAGCTACGGCACGGACATCTACGCGCTCAAGGAGCTGCCCGTGCCCGTGGGGCAGCGTGAGTACGACGTGCTGCGAGGGCTGGAGGACCGGCGGCTGCCGGCGGTGACGGCGGTGGGGTTCGCGCGGATGCGCATGCCGGGCGAGCCCAAGGAAGAGACGGGCGTGCTGCTCACCCAGTACCTGCCCTCGTCGCTGCCCTACCGCGTGCTCTTCATGAACAAGGGCCTGGAGCGCTACCGCGAGCGGTTGCTGGACGCGATGGCCAGCCTGCTGGTGCGCCTGCACCTGGGCGGCTTCTATTGGGGTGACTGCTCCCTGTCCAACGTGCTCTTCCGCCGCGACGCGGGCGAGCTCCAGGCCTACGCGGTGGACGCGGAGACCTCGGAGCTGCACGCGAAGCTCTCGGACGGCCAGCGCAACCTGGACCTGATGATCATGGAGGAGAACGTCACCGGGGGGCTCGCGGACCTGGCGGCGATGGTGGAGCTGCCCCGGACGCTCGACGTGTACGAGACGGCCCGCAGCATCCGCCAGCGCTACGAGCGGCTCTGGGCGGAGACGCACAAGGAGATCTCCATCGCGCCGAGCGAGAGCTACCGCATCCACGAGCGCATCCGCGCGCTCAACGAGCTGGGCTTCTCGGTGAGCGAGGTGGACCTGGTGGCCAGCGGCGACGGGAGCCAGCTGCGGATGCGGACCATCGTGACGGACCGCGAGTACCACCGGCACCAGCTGCACAACCTGACGGGCCTGGTGGCCGAGGAGCGGCAGGCGGCGCTCATCCTCAACGAGATTCGCGAGGTGAAGGCCACGCTGACGCGCGAGCTGAACCGGAGCGTGCCGCTGAGCGTGGCGGCGTTCCGCTGGATGGATGACCGCTTCCGGCCGACGATGAGCCAGCTGGAGCGGGAGCTCGGGCCGGCGATCGACGAGGCTGAAATCTACTGCCAGGTGCTGGAGCACAAGTGGTTCCTGTCCGAGCGGGCGAAGCGGGATGTGGGCCTCAAGGTGGCGGTGAAGGGGTACGTGGCGCTGCGCCGCGAGCAGCCGGCCCTCGCGCTCCTGCGCTCCGCGAGCGCCCCGCTGCCCACCGTGGTCACCGAAGCCGCGGTGTCCCCGGATGCCACGGCGGAGGCCGCGGGCGAGGACGACGGGGACGAGGAGGCCCCTGCCTCCCAGGTGGCCGTCCCCGCTCCCTCGGGGCGGTGATGAAACACCACGGGGCGCGGCCCTCACTGGCACCGCGCCCCGCGATGAACGGCTCCGTGTCTCGGTGCGCTACTTCGCGATCAGCACGATGAGGCCGCGGCCGCACACGGTGTAGTTGGTGTTCTCGCCGCCGATGAGCACCTCGGTGCCGGGGGTGGCCACCTGGTTGGCGCCCTCGGCCCAGTTGCAGGTGTCCGTCACGCGGTACCACTGCTTGCCGGTGAAGGGCCAGGGCAGCTTGAAGTCCACCGCGCCGCTCCAGCCGTTGTATGCCACGTAGATGGCAGCGGCCGAGTCACCGAGCTCGGTGCCGTCGATGCGGAAGGCGAGCGCGTGGTTCTCGCTGTTGCCCATGTACGCGGTGTCGGCCACGGCGCCGCTCGGCTGGAACCAGCGCATCTGCTCCATCACGTTGCCGTTGTTGTCCACGCCGCTGAAGAAGTTGGCCGGACGCAGCGCCGGATGCGCCTTGCGGAAGGCGATGAGCCGCTGGGCGAACGTCTTGAAGTTCGTCTGGTCCGTGGTCAGCGCGTAGTTGAGCCAGTTGGCGCTCGAGTCCAGGTTGTACGCGTTGTTGTTGCAGTACTGGGTGCGGAGGAACTCGTCGCCGCCGTTGAACATCGGCGTGCCGGCGCTCAGCATCAGGAAGGCGAAGCCGTTGCGCGCCGCCCTGCGCTGGTCCGCGGCCAATCCTCCCTGGTCCCAGCTGACGTTGTGGTCCTCGCCACCATCCGACGGGCCGTACGGCCACGGCTGGAGGTTGTTCTTGCTGTTGCAGCTGTAGAGGTCCTTCAGGGTGAAGCCGTCGTGGGCCACCATGAAGTTGATGGAGTTGAACGGCTTGCGGCCATCATCCCCGTACAGGTCCGAGGAGCCCGCGAAGCGCGTGGCCAGGGTACCCGGCGTCACCGCCGACACGCCCATCTCGTTCTGGTCCCTGCGGAAGGTGTCGCGGTAGTACCCGTTCCACTCGGACCAGCCGCTGGGGAAGTTGCCCACCTGGTAGCTGTTGCCACCAATGGCCCACGGCTCGGCGATGAGGTCCGCGCCGGTGCCGCCAGTGGCCGGACGCGGCGACAGGTTGTTCCAGACCGCGTTGAGCGCCGTCCCGGGGTTCGTCTTGTCGTAGTTGAAGCAGCCGTGCTGGCACGTGTTGCCCAGCACCGAGGCCAGGTCGAAGCGGAACCCGTCCACCCCCAGCTCGTCCTTCCAGTACTTCAGCGAGTGGAGGATGACGTTCTGCGCCGTGGGGTTGAAGGTGTTGAAGTTGCCGCCCACGCCCGTGTTGTCCCAGCTGTTCTGCATGTCGCTGGTCAGGCTGTAGTACGTGGGGTTGTCCAGGCCACGGAAGGTGAAGACGTTGTACGTGTTCTTGTCCGTGGAGCTCCACGCGCCGCCCTCACCGGTGTGGTTGTAGACCACGTCGATGAAGACCTTGATGCCGTTGTCGTGGAAGGCCTTGACCATCTCCTTGAACTCGCGCGTGGGGCCGCCCGGCGACTTGTCGGAGGAGTAGCGGCGGTCCGGCGAGAAGAAGTTGAGGGTCATGTACCCCCAGTAGTTGTCGTCCTGGGTGGTGTTGGCGACGACGTCGTTGTCGTCGTTGTCCGTTTCCTGCACCGGGAGGAACTCCACCGCGGTGACGCCCAGGGCCGCCAGCGACGCGGCCTTCAGGCCCGCGCCCTTGTAGGTGCCCTGGTAGGCGGCGGCGATGCTCGAGTCGCCCTTGGTGAGGCCGCGCACGTGCACCTCGTAGATGACGTCATCCTTGAGGGCGCGCGTGGGCTTGGTGCCGTAGCTGGTGGTATCCGGCGCCAGGACGATGCCCTTGGGCGCCTTGGCTCCGCTGTCCACCTTCCGGTAGGTAGGGCCGGAGGCGTAGATGGTGCCGTCCGTGTTGCTGGCGTTGGTCGGGTCGTGGCTGATCTCCAGCGCGTAGGGGTCGATCAGCAGCTTGTTCGGGTTGAAGCGGTTGCCCTGCGCGTCGACGTCGGCGACGAAGCCCAGGTCGGAGCCCTTGGTCCAGCTGCTGTTGTACGTCCAGTTGGGACCCCAGGCGCGGTAGCCGTAGTACACCGTGCCGGTGATGCCGTAGGTCGTCTGGAGCGTGGAGACGGGCACCGTCTTCGTCCACACGTTGGTGGTCGCGTTCTTCGTCAGGACGTACTTCACCTTCTCCTGAGCGCCATAGGCCGTGCTGTAGATGTAGACCTCGATGCGGGTGGCGCGCGAGGAGTAGACGTTGAAGGTGATGTTGCTCTTCGTCGCGTCGTACTGGGCACCGAGCGTCCAGGAGATGGCGCCCTGCTGCGTATCACCCACCTCCTCCTGACCGCCCTCGAGGGGAAGGACCTCGGCCTCCTGGGCCGGGCCGCAGGAGAGGATCGGAGTGGCGAGCAGGCTCGCCGCGAGCAGGGAACGCCACGGGTGGCGGCTTCCGGTTGGACGCTTCATGGAGGGACTCCCAGCGCGGTAGGTCAGGGGACGGTCGACACGGCGGGCCCGCGCCTGCCCGTCTGTCTTTCCTTCCAGCACCTCTTTGACCCGACAGTCAATCCGGCTCTCCCCGCCATCACACGGCTCGTTCGTGCCGCATCGTGTCGAGGGGGCTCCCTGTGTCCGGAGCGACAGTTTCTTCCGATGACGCACTACAGCGCAGAGGGGTACTTCGTTTAGGATCCCCTCTTCCGCTGTTCCTCGCCGCGACTCCCCCACGCGGAATGCCCCCTTGAGGAGACCTTCACATGCCGACTGTTGCTTCCAGCGATCAGACGCCCATCCACTACCGCGTCATCGGAGATGGTCCACGCAACGTGTTGCTCGTGCACGGGTGGATGATGTCGGGCGTGGTGTTCGATGACATGGTGGGGAAGCTGGACACCACGGGCCTGCGGCTGGTGATTCCGGACCTGCGCGGCTCGGGGAAGTCCGGGGCGCCCGCTGGAGGCTATACGCTCGAGCAGCACGTGCGCGACGTGCTGGCCGTGGCCGACGACGCGGGGCTCAAGCGCTTCACCGTGGTGGGCCACAGCATGGGCGGGCAGCTCGCCCAGTGGATCGCCTCCCAGGAGCCCTCGCGCGTGGAGGGCCTGGTGCTGCTGTGCACGGTGCCGGCCTCGGGCATGCAGTTGCCGCCGGAGGCGGTGGGATTGTTCCGCACCTCGGCGAATGACCGGGAGAAGCAGAAGACCATCCTCGGGCTGGCGTGCAAGCAGCTCCCGGAGGCGGCGCTGGAGCGGCTGCTGAAGGACGCGGGCGCGGTGGCGAAGGGCTCCATCGAGGGCAGCTTCGACGCGTGGACGGGCGGTGGCTTCGAGGCGAAGCTGGCCTCCATCACCGCGCCCACGCTGGTGGTGGCCACGGATGACCCGTTCCTGCCGCCGGCCTTCCTGCGTGAGAAGGTGGCCAACCCCATCAAGGGCGCGCGCCTGGCGTACCTGCCGGGCCCGGGGCACTACCCGGCGGTGGAACGGCCCGTGGAGACGGCCGCACTTCTCACGTCCTTCCTGGCTGGCCTGGGGCGGTAGTACGGAGGCATCACCATGGCTTGGAAGATGTCCTTCGACTACGACGAGCGGAACGACGTCGTCACGGCGACCTTCGAGGACTGCATCCTCAACAACGCGCTGGACGTGGCGCGCTGGCGCACCGAGGTGGAGAGTTACCTGTCGCGCTATCCGTCCAAGGTGGACCTGCTCATCAACCTGGACGGGTTGGTGGTGAAGTACACGGCGGGCCGGGTCTTCGGGCGCGAGCGCTCGGAGGTGCTGGCGCGCTACACCCTGCGCTCCTTCCGCTATGGCGGCGACGAGATGACGAAGATGTTCGTCAGCACCAGCGGCACCATCAACGGCGCGGCGGTGAACGTCTACAAGACGCGCGACGACGCCCTGGCGGCGCTGCTGGCGGACCGCAAGGCCGAGGCGGAGGGACGGCCCTCCCTGGCGGGCAAGCGCGCGGGGTGAGCCGGAGCCGGCCCCCCCGTCGTCCGGGACGGGGTTGACGCCCAGGTGTGAGACGCCAGTAATGGCGGGGTGATCAACCAGATCCTCATCCCCGCCGGCCGCGCGAGCTCCCTGGGGCTCCGACCGCCGAATGAGCCCCTTCGGGGTCTGTCCCAACTCGTCGTCCTGGCTGGGCCGAACGGGGCTGGCAAGACGCGGTACTTGAAGCTCCTGGAGCAGGAGGTCGAGCGCTACCTGACCGCCGTCAAGGGGCGGGCGACATTGAGATGGGTGTTTCCGCGTCTGGACGAGGTCCTGGAGCTGGAGACCAAGGAGCAGCTCGAGGACTGGTGGAGGGTCCCGGAGAACAAGGCGAGCGCCGACAGTTCTCACGTGGAGAAAGCCACCACGACGCTGTGGCGGCAGAAGCAGGAGTTCAACCACCTCCGCTTCACCCAGGATCCTTCTCAAGTGGTGTGGCTCCGCTATTCGCTGAGCTCACCGGGGCATCCGGACCAGATGTCGCCAGGTGTCGTGGACAGGGTCGTGGAAGCCAACAAGAAGGGGGGCATCCAGACCGCTTCCGAGAGCATGCACGCCTACTTCGACGAGGTCGCGCGAGCGCTCTACAACGCCGATCACCCTTCCTTGAAGGGCACTCCCGAAGTGGAGGCGCAGAGGCAGGATGCCCTGGCGTTCAATCGCCTCCTGAAGAGCCTTCTCGGCATCGAGATCCAGCCCGGGTTGAGCTCCACGTCCCGGGTGTTCGCCGAGGTCCGTGGGCGCCGCTTCGACCCCGGGGAGCTGTCGGATGGGGAGATGGTCCTGATCACCTGGGCGATCCTCCTCCACCGGCAGCATCAGTGGCTGGAAGGCTCCATCCTGCTCATCGACGAGCCGGAGAACCACCTGCACCCGGATGTGTGCATCCGGGCCATCGAGTCCCTGCGCAGGGACGTCCTGGGTGAGCACGGGCAGATCTTCCTGGCCACCCACTCCGTGCCGCTGCTCGCCCATTGCGGCCTGGATTCCATCTACTTCGTCGACGAGGGACGCATCGAGTACGCGGGCAGGAAGCTCGATGCGCTCATCGACCGGCTCCTCGGGGGGAAGCAGGGGCGTGAGCGGCTGTACACCTTCATTGGCGAAACGGAGCAGAGGCTCTTCTACTCCTTCGCCGCGCAGTGCTTGTTGCCGCCGGGGGTCGCGGAGGCGCGGGAGGGAGATCCCCAGCAGAAGCAGTTCCTGCGGTTGATGAAGTCCCGCAAGGCGGCTGGCAGGTCGCTGAGGGTGCTCGACCATGGCGCTGGCAAGGGGCGGCTGGCCCTGGAGCTCGCGGAGGCCTTCCGCCAGAGCGGGAGCACGGAGCGGCCCATCGAGTACTTCGTCTTCAACGACCAGCATTACTGCGCGCCCGAGGATGAGCGGGCCTGCCGCGCGGCGCTCTCCAGGCTCCATCCGGGGACGGAGACGAGTCACTACTTCGAGCGCTTCGAGGCCATCCAGGTGGGGCCGAGCCAGAAGATGGACGTCGTGCTGATGTGCAACGTCCTCCACGAGATTCCCATCCAGGAATGGCGGCGCCTGTTCCACAAGCTGGCGGACATCCTGTCCGAGGACGGCCTCCTGTTGCTCATGGAGGACAGCCACCCGCCCATCGGGGAGCTCCCGAATCCGACGGGGTTCCTCCTGCTCGACGGGCTCTCCGCACAGGCGCTCTTCCACAGCAATGACGGGGTGCGAGTCATCGATCGGGACAAGGGCGGCCGGTTGATCGCCCTGGAGATCGATCAGCGCGTGCTGAGGAATGTCTCCAAGGACAGTCTGGAGCGCGCGCTGGGGAAGATCCGGGACTGCGCGCTGGAGGAGATCAAGCACCTGCGCGGCTCCGGGGATGAGCGCTCCGCGTATGACCGGGGGCGTCTGCACGCGCACTACACGATGCTCTACACGAACGCCTGCCTGGCGCTGGAGGCGTAGACCCTACTTACAACGGCGGGCGTCGAAAAAGTGACCGGTAAAATAGGATGTGGGTTGACTTGACGTCCAGGGTCGCTAGGGTTGGGACCACCATGCCAAGTCACCTTCCTCCCAAGGTCCGCGCACGGTTGGCCCGGGCCATCCGGGAGACCCTTCGCACCGCCCGCGAGAGCGCGGCGCTCACCCAGGAGGAGATGGCTCGGCGGCTCGGCCTGGGCTCCTCCACCTATGGCCGGCTCGAGCGTGGCACCCTGTCTCCCGGGCTCCCCACCCTGCGGCAGCTCAGCCAGGTGCTGTGCCTCTCCCTGGACGCGCTGCTCGGCCCCGAGTGCGCGGCGGCCGTGGAGCGGGCCTCCAGGCCTCCTCGCCGGCGGCGCCCGGCGCGCTCGGGTGCTCCTCGTGCCCGTGCCTCGCGAGGACACGCCTCTCCGCGTCAGGTCCTCCCCGTGCCTCCCCAGGTGTACCCCGTCATGCGGCGGGACTCGTGGGAGCTGCTGGCGGCGGCTCCGAGCCTTCCGGTGACGGAGGTCGTTCCGCTCCTCCTCGTGCGGAGGGGCACGCCGCTGGCGCTCGTGGTGGACGTGGGGTGAGATGCTTCCCATGAGCCAGCGGCTCTCGACCCGACGGTTCCTGTACTGCCTCCTCCAGGGGGATGACTTCTCCCCGTCGCTCGCCGAGGCACGCACGGGGCTCGTCCTGCTGGACAAGAACGAGCCCGGCGAGGTGGCGCCTTCGGGACGGTACGAGGGCAAGCCCCTGCCGTACGGGAGCGCGATGCTGGTGCTGCTCGACGACGACCTGGAGCCGGGTGTCTCCGCCCTAGAGCCGCTGCGGACGTTGAAGGAGCGGCTCCCGGAGTTTCGCGCGGTGGGCGCCAACGAGATGTCGCTCTACCTGGTCGTGGCCTACGAGAAGCAGTGCAACTTCGAGCTCAGCCCCGAGGAACTGGTGGCCCTCTCCTCGCTGGGTCTGCCCCTTGGGGTGTCCTGCCATCCCGTGGCGACGTAGTCCTCAGGGGGGTGGTCGGACAGTCAGACCAGTTGCTCGGCAACGCGCGCCTGCCCCCCGGACGACCGGGGAGTATGGGAAGGTGAAACCCGCCCAACCGGGTTCGAGGGCACGGGCTACACTGTCCCGCCGGACCCCCATGAACCGCCAGGCCGTCGCCTCCGTGCTCCTGTTGTGCATCGCGCTCGCGAGCGTGGTGGTGGGCGTCGTCTACCTCATCCGCCGAGACCGCGCGGCCCTGGTGGACCAGTTCGCCGCGGACCGCAAGGCCCAGGTGGAGGCCGCCGCACGCGAGGTGGCCGATGCGCTCGACGACGCGGCCGATGACCTCCGCTTCGCCGGCGAGCTCCTCTCCCGGCCTGGCTCCGTCACCGAGCACCGCCGTGAGCTGCTCGCCCTCCTGGAAGTGGTGGGGCAGTACAAGGCCATCATCGTGCTCGACTCCACGGGAGCGCAGCGCTTCGCCATCATGGACCGGCGCGCCGGCCCGGCCGTCACGCGAGGGGCCGTGGGCACCGTCCTCACGGAGACGGCCCGCGAGGCCCTCACCCGGACGCCCGGGGACATCTACACCTCGCCCCCCGTGGCCGCCGCGCCCGGAGGTTGGTTCCGCGTCTTCGCCACCGCCTACGCGCCCTCCGAGGACGGGCCCGGCGGCGTCGTCGCCGTGCTGGTGGACACCGAGCCCTTCTTCGCTCCCCTGCGGCTCATCGCCACGGAGCCCGAGGCGCGGCTGCTGCTCATCGGCGCGCGCGGCGTGCCCACCTCGGTGAGTGATGCCAACCTCACCGAGTGGCACAAGCGGCTGGCGACGGAGGCGGGCAGCATCCCCGCCTTCGCGTCGCTCGTGCGGCACATGGAGGCGGGTGAGCGCGGCACCATCCGCATCCCCGAGGGCGAAGCGGCCCTGCTGGGTCTGGGCGCGGCGGATGCCATCGCGGCCTACGTCCCCATCCGCATGCGCGGCGGCGCCCACTGGGCCGTGGCCACGCTCACCACCACCGCCGAGCTGCGCGCCCACGAGCGCGGCGTCATCCTCCGGGTGGCGCTCGGTGCCTCGCTGGTGGCCTTCTTCCTCGTCGTCTTCGGCGCCTACGTCATCATCGCCTCGCGCCGCGCCGTCGCCCTCCAGGAGAGCCGCCGTCACGCGGACCGGCTCGCCCACCTGCACGAGAAGACGCAGAAGATTCTCGACAACATCCCCACCGGCGTCCTCGCCCTGTCCGACACCGGGCGCATCACCGCCGTCAACCAGGCCCTGCGCGAGCGGCTGCCTCCCACCGCCGTGGGCGCCTCGCTCCCCGAGGCCTTCCCCAACGCACCCGCCGCCATGGTGGATCGGCTCGCCGCGCTGGTGGAGGGCGCGTGCTCCGCCGAGCGCGTCCTCAGCCTCCACGGCGAGCCGCTTCCCCTCTTCGGCGAGGCGGGCCAGTACCGCATCCACGCCGTGCCCCTGGAGCGGCACGACCCCGAGGTGCGCGTGCTGCTCGTGGTGGAGGACCTGAGCAACCTCCACGCGCTCGAGTCGCAGCTGCTGCGCGCGGAGAAGCTGGCCACGGTGGGCATCCTCGCCGCCGGGATTGCCCACGAGATTGGCACGCCGCTGGGCGTGGTGCGCGGCCGCGCCGAGTACGTGCAGGGCAAGCTGGGCGCGCAGCACCCGCAGGCCGCGGGCATGCAGGTCATCATCGAGCAGATAGACAGGGTGAGCCGCACCATCCGCCAGCTGCTGGACTTCTCGCGGGTGCAGCCGGTGGCGGTGAAGGGCGTGGCGCTCGGGCCGCTATTGCGGGGCGCGCAGGAGCTGCTGCACGGCGAGGCCGAGCGGCGCAAGGTGAAGGTGGAGGTGGAGGTGCCCGAGGGCCTGCCCGCCCTGTCGGCGGACCCGGACCAGCTGCAGCAGGTGGTGCTCAACCTGGCCCTCAACGCGTGCGATGCGTGCGAGCCCGGGGGCACGGTGCGCATCGCCGCCCACCTGGAGGCGCCGGGAGAGGCGGGGGTCTGGAGCGGAGTGCGGGTGACGGTGCGGGACGACGGGTGCGGCATTCCTCCGGAGAGCCTCAACCGCGTCTTCGACCCGTTCTTCACCACGAAGAAGCGCGGCCAGGGCACGGGGCTGGGGCTGACGATGGTGGCTCAGATCGTCCGCAACCACGGGGGCCGCATCGAGCTGGAGAGCGAGCCCGGCCAGGGCACGTGCGTGACGCTGTGGTGGCCCGCCACGCCCGCGCCGAGCGAGGAGCGACATGCCGTCTGAGGGACGAGTGCTGGTGGTGGATGACCACGTGGAGATGGCGCGGCTGCTGGCCGACCACCTCACGGACGCGGGCTACACGGTGGACGTGGCCACCAGCGGCCAGGAGGCCCTCTCCGTGGTGAGCGGGCGCGTCCTGGACGCCGTGGTGTGCGACCTGCGCATGGAGCAGGTGGACGGCTTCGACGTGCTGGCCGCGGTGCGCAAGGTGGACCCCCTGCTGCCGGTGCTCATCATGACGGCCTTCGGCGGGGTGGAGAACGCCGTGGAGGCCATGCGGCGCGGGGCCACGCACTACTTCACCAAGCCCTTCCGGTTGGACGAGGTGCTGCTGTACGTGCAGCGCGCCATCGCCGAGCGGCGGCTGCGCGAGGAGAACCGGGCGCTGCGCCAGGCCGTGGGAGACCGCTCGGCCTACGCGGCCCTGGTGGGCCGCAGCGCTCCCATGCGCACGTTGTACGAGCTCGTCGAGCGCGTGGCGCACTCGCCCGCGCCGGTGCTGGTGCGCGGCGAGAGCGGCTCGGGCAAGGAGCTGGTGGCCAGGGCGCTGCACTTCGAGGGCCCTCGCAAGGCCGGCCCCTTCGTGGCGGTGAACTGCACGGCCATCCCCAACGCGCTGCTGGAGAGCGAGCTCTTCGGCCACGTGAAGGGCAGCTTCACCGGCGCCACCACGCCCCGGCGCGGCCTCTTCCTGGAGGCGGACGGCGGCACGCTCTTCCTCGACGAGATTGGCGACATGGCGCCCGAGCTCCAGGCCAAGCTCCTGCGCGTTCTGGAGGATGGCGAGGTGCGCGCGGTGGGCGCGGATGCCTCGCGCAAGGTGGACGTGCGCGTGGTGGCGGCCACGCACCAGGAGCTCGAGGCGCGCGTGCGCGAGGGCCGCTTCCGGCAGGATCTCTTCTACCGGCTCAACGTGGTGCCGCTGCACGTGCCGTCCCTGCGCGAGCGCCGCGAGGACATCCCCCTCCTGGTGGAGCACTTCGTCGCCCAGTCGCGCAAGCGCAACCCCCGCGCGCGCCTCACCGGCTTCACCCCCGAGGCCCTCGCCGCGCTCGCCACCGCGCCGTGGCCCGGCAACGTCCGCGAGCTGGAGAACCTCGTCGAGCGCCTCGCCGTGGTGACGGTGCAGGAGCTGGTGGACCTGCCCACGCTCCAACTCCACGCGCCCGGTGTGACGGCGGATACCCATCCGCTGTCACGGGCCCAGGCCCGGCTCGTGCCGTTGCGGCAGCTCGAAGGGGAGTACATCGCCTACGTGGTGGCGCAATGCGGTGGCAACAAGACGAAGGCAGCGGAAATCCTCGGCATCGACGTCTCCACCATCCACCGCCGCGAGCGCGAGCGGAGTGGAAACGGCTCGTAGCTCCCGGTGCGGTGGGTACACTGCGCGCCTCCCTTCTCTCGGAGGTGCAAGCACCATGTCCCCTGTAAGAACCGCTGTTCCCCGAGGGTCATCCGCCAGATCCTCCATTCGCCTTCTCTGTGCGCTGAGCGCCGTGCTCGTGCTGGCCAGTGGCTGCGAGGAGGAAGGCGGAAGGCTCCCCGACGACTACGTGGGCCCCTCCAACCCCCTTCCGCCGGGGAAGGCCGATCAGAAGGATGGGGGCACTCCGCTCAAGGATGGGGGCGTGGTGCTCAGCGATGGGGGACTCCTCGACGGCAAGCCCACGTGTGAGGCGGGTTCCACCTCGTGCGCGGGGGCCTGCTCGGATGGAGGCATCATCTGCGCGGGCAACTGCGGCTTCCTGGCTCCGGTGACGTACCGCCTGTCCAGCAGCAGCGGGCCGAAGAACATCGCGCCCGGTGACATCAACCGCGATGGCTACGATGACCTCGTCACCTCGAGCGGGACGACGGACTCGGTGTCCCTCCTGCTCAACCGTCAGAATGGCTTCTTCCAGACGCCCACGGTGATGACGACCGGCAAGACTCCCTCGGCCCTGGCGCTCGCGGATCTCGACGCGGATCAGCGGCTGGACCTCGCCGTCGCCAACAATGGCGACTCCTCCCTCTGGGTGTACAGGGGCGATGGGGCGGGCGGCTTCCAGCGGATGGGCTCCTTCCCGGCCAGGCAGGACATCACCGACATGGTGGTGGGACCCTTCTCCGCGACAGGCCAGGGCATCGCCCTCGTCCACAACGCCTACGACAAGGTCTCCGTGTACGGGGTGAATGGCGACGCCACACTCGGGGCGAAAGCCGAATACGCGGCGCCCACGGGTCCGAAGTCGGCGGCGGTCGCGGACTTCAACCGGGATGGCAAGCTGGACATCGCCGTCACCCACTCGGCCAACTGCGGGTCGGAGAACGTCTGCAAGTCCGTGGGCGTGCTGTTGAACAAGGGCGATGGCACCTTCCAGGACCAGCTCTTCGTCCCCGTTGGAGACTATCCTGCACACGCTCTCGAGGTGACGGACCTCAACCTCGACCTCATCCCGGACCTGGTGGTCACCACCGAAGGGGGCTTCGGCGGCGAGGTGAGCGCGCTTCTCGGCAGGGGAGATGGCACCTTCCACAACAAAACGCGGCCCGGCCCTGCTGTAGGAAACGGGGCGAACTGGATGACCCTCGCGGACATCAACCGCGATGGCGTTCAGGACGTGCTGGTGGCCTTTGGCGGGGACAACAGGTTGGGTCTGTACCTGGGCCGCTCGGACGGCTCCCTGGCGTGGCCGCCGGTAAGTCTGTACCCGCAGCCGCAGGGCGGTTGGCTCCAGGGGCTCACCGCATCGGACTTCGACAAGGACGGTTTCAAGGACGTGGCCGTCCTCACCGGGACCGGTGTGCAGATGCTCTGGGGCATCTGCCGCTAGCGGGGCGCTTCTCCGGGCCGGGGCCAGACCGCCTCGGCCCGGCGCCTCAGTGGCGGCCGTTCCCGGAGGCCTGGGTGTCCTCGCCCAGCAGTTGCTTCACCCGCTCGACGACCGGGGGCAGCACCTCGCCGATGCCCGCTTCGATGCGCAGGTGGGCCAGCTCGTCGAAGGGCGTCTCGCCCCGGTTGAGGAGGATGAGCCGGGCGCCCATCTCCAGCGCGACGCGCGGCATCTCGTTGGCCGGCGACACCACCAGCGACGAGCCGATCGCGAAGAACACGTCGGACTGCTCGGACTCCGCGAAGGACCTTTCGATCTCCTTCGCGGGCAGGGGGTCCCCGAAGTTCACCACCGAGGAGATGATGCGGCCCTTGCACATGGGGCAGCGCGGCTGGCCCTTCATGGGAGGCTGCGTGCGGTAGCCCTCGCCCCAGACCCGCCGGTCCCAGCCCACCTGGCCGAGGCTGAAGCGGCTGTCGCAGCCCAGGCAGCGCATCAGCTTGCCGTTGCCGTGCAGCTCCGCGAGCTTGTCCGCCGGGAAGCCGGACTCCAGGTGCAGGTTGTCCACGTTCTGCGAGATGAGGAAGTGGATCTTTCCCATCCGCTCCAGCTCGACGAGCGAGTGGTGCGCGACGTTGGGGCGGATCTGCGAGGCGGGCTTGCCCCATCTGGGCGGAGGCAGGCCGGCGTCGCGGCGCGTCCAGACGCCGTCGGGACCGCGGAAGTCGGGCAGGCCCGAGTCGGTGCTGATGCCCGCGCCGGTGAAGGCCACCGCGTGCTGGCTGGCCGCGAGCCACTCGGCGGCCTGTTCGATCTGTCGTTTCAGCTTGGCGCTCATGCTCGTTCCCTGCTGGCCATCACGAGGGCCAGACTTGTTCCAACCCTCCGCGCCGCGCGGGCCATCCCCCCACGACGCGGGACGCGCGAGGAGCGGGCGGGTGGGGGAGCGGTGGGGCGCCCGGGTTGTCCATCCCTCCCCTGGAGCCGACCTTTGCCTGTGATGACCCGGCTCCAACACAGGAGCCCCGGCAGGAAGGAGTCAGCCATGGCGGATCCACGGAAGGAATCCGAGAGCAAGAAGGTGGGGCAGGGCTCGGAGCAGACCCAGGGCGGGCAGCGCGAGGGCGCGAGCGAGCAGTCCGGCGAGCAGAGCGGTCTGCCAGAGCACCGCGACATGGGCGTGCGGCGCGACCTGGGCGAGGGGGACATCGACAACCCCGGCGAGCGCCTCGGGACGCCCAACGAGTTCCAGCCCTGAGCCCCGGGTGCTCAGAAGGTGAGGCGCCCTCCCACGGGCGGTGGGGGGACGGGCTGTAGCGCGCCGTCCTTCCATCCCAGGAAGACGAAGGAGGGGTCCTCCAGCGGCGTGTCGAACTCGAAGCCGATCCGCGTGGGGCCCTCCGCGTCCGCGTCCAGCACCGTCACCGTCATGCCCTTCAGCTCCACCCGGGCCCCTTGGGGGAGCGGGTGGCTCGGGCCGCGGAACACCACCTCGAACTCGCTGGTGAGGAAATGGCCCTGGGTGAGCGACAGCTCGAGCGACGCCGGCCCCGTGCGGGTGAGCACGTGGGGCTCGGGTGACAGGGAGAGCTGCCACCAGGAGAGCGGCTTCGGCATGCCGCGCAGGGCCATGAGCATGGGCACGTAGAGGCCGACGGTGGGGTTGGGCATGGGGAGGACGACCACCCGCTGCTGGGGGAGCCGCTTCCAGTCCAGCCCGTGCCCGTGGTGCAGCGGCTGGAGCATGGGCTCCACCTGGGCGCCCAGCTGCCGGATGACGAGGGTCATCGCCGGCCAGAGCAGCGGCGCCACCACCAGGTGCATGAGCGCGAGCACGCCGGCCCCTGCCGCGAGGCCCCGGGGACGCCAGCCGCGCGCCCGCGAGCGCCACGCGGACACGAGCACCAGGGCCACCGCCACCGAGCCACCGAGGCTCGGGACGAGCAGGAGGCGGTTGGACGGGAAGGTGGCGACCACGGGCAGCAGGGACAGCGCGGCGCCGAGGAAGAGCCAGCGGCAGTGACGGCGCTCATCCTCGGAGAAGGAGGGCCACGCGGCGCGCACCAGCAGGGCGAGCAGCCCGAGCCCGAGCAGTCCCACGCCCACCAGCACGGGGCGCAGGCCCGCCGCCAGCCAGAGGTCCGCGGGCACCTCCATCACCAGCCCGGAGAGCAGCACTGGCACCCGCACCAGGGCGGCGAGGAGGAAGCGCCCGGGCTCGCTCACCGGGTCCACGTAGGAGCCCGAGCCGTAGGCGCCGAAGCCGCGCAGCTTGTACATCACGAGGTAGGCCAGTCCGAGCAGCGCCGCCGGGGCGATGGCGCGCACCCGTTCCTTCACGCCGCCCCTGGCGCCGAGGAGCTCATAGGCCAGCACGTACGCGAAGAGCCCGAGCGCGGTCTCTCCGCCTGTCAGTCCCACGGCGAGCCCGGCCAGGGACAGGGGCAGGGCCCAGGGCCGGCGCGTCTCCCGCCACTCCAGGTGCATCCACAGGCCGAAGAGCGCGGGCACGGCGGCCACCAGCGCGTTGCGGTTGGCGATCCACCCCGCCACCAGGAAGTGCGCGCCGTCGATGGCGAAGAGGAACAACGCGAGCGCCCCGAGCGCGGTGGGCAGGAAGCGCCGCAGCAGCACGCCGAAGAGGGCCACCATTCCCAGGTACCAGGCCAGCGAGTGCAGGTGCCCGCCCACGGGGTTGCGGCCGAAGAGCTGGTAGTCGCCTCTGGCGAGCGCGCTCGACAGCGGACGCCAGAAGGTGAGCTCGAGCTCGGGGAGCGTCCACCAGGGGTAGGGCCCCTCGTCCACCATGCGCCTGAGCTTCTCGACGTCCCCACCGGCGAAGTGGAACAGGTTCGAGGGCGTCCCCATCGCGGGCCAACCTTCGAGGATGAGCAGGTGGATGTAGTCGTCGCTGATGTGGCCTACCGTGATGGTGGGCAGCGTGAGCACCAGCGCGGCCAGCAGCGAGAGCCAGATGACACGCGGGAAGGTGAACCACCGGCCTCGGGAGGAGGTGTCCATGGAACCGCATCCTCTCAGGGCGTCCAGAGCTGGTCACTCGACCCTGGTAGGAAGGGGGCCTTGCTTGCGGTGGGAAGGCCTGTCGTTATCGTCACGCTGACTTGTTCCGGGCCTGCAATGGGGGTCGCTGTATATGAGCCGAGCGGATGTGAAACGCCTGTGGCTGCTCGTCGGGGGACTCGCGCTGGTAGCGGGTTGCCGCGAGGAGCGAGACCTTCCAGTCACCTATGATCTGGGCGGGCCGCCTCCCTCCGTTGAGCAGGTGTCCCAGACGCCTACATCGGTGGGGCCCGCGGACATCCTGCGTCTGGGTGTCACCCTCACCAGCGGGAGCCGTGGGCCGCTGTCCTTCTCGTGGACCACGAATGCGGGCGCCGTGGGCACGCCGGTGGAGGGAGCCGATGGCAGCGAGGTCGTCTGGACGGCCCTGTCCTGTCTGCCCGCCGACGTGACGCCCACGGTGACGTTGACGGTCACCGACGCCCGGGGGCAGAGCACCTCGCGAACCTTCCCGGTCACCTGGACGGGTCCCATCTGCACGCAGCCCCCGTGCGCCTTCTCGCTGGAGGCCGAGCGGGTCGCGCTGGCGGCCGACTGCTCCACGGACTTCCCGCTGTTCGTGCCAGACGGCTACACGTTCGATGGCCAGGGCCACACCGTCACGGCGGTGAATCCCACGGGAGGCCGCTTCTCGGGCGCCGTCATCCGCAACCGGGGTGGGACGGCGCGAGTCCGGGGCGTGACCGTCACCACCCGCGGGCTGACGAACCCCTGCGCCACCAACGCGGCGGAGCGGCTCCGGGGCATCCAGCTCGCGGGGGCCATGGGCGAGGTGGTCGACAGCGAGGTGCGGGACGTGAACAGGGGCCTGGACTCGAGCGGCTGTCAGGAGGGCGTTGGCATCGAGGTGCGCAACGATGACGCGAGCCGGGGTCCCTTCAAGGTGGACGTGCTGCGCAACCGCGTCTCGGGCTACCAGAAGCTCGGCATCCTGGTGACTGGCGCCGTGGAGGTGAACGTCGCGCGCAACACCGTGGACGGCCGCGGGCCGGTGGCGCACATCGCACGCAATGGCATCCAGGTGAGCAATGGAGCCAGGGGGCGGTTGGAGGGGAACATCATCTCCGGGAATGCCTATGTCGGGGACACGGGGAACACCACCGGCGCGGGCATCCTGGTCAGTGGCGGCAGCTCCTACCGCCAGGCGCTGGTCACCGGCCTCTCCATCGAGGGCAACAGCCTCACCGACAACGACGTCGGCATCTCCCTCTCCCAGTACGAGGGCTCGAACTACGACCCGCCCACGACGAAGACGCTCATCCGGGTGGCTGGGAACGACGTCAGTCACGGGGGCGCGGTGCTCAACCCGTACTACCAGGCCGCCATCTCGGACTCGGGCACGGGCAACATCATCACCTCGAACCTCTACTCCGGTGAGGGCTACAAACCGGATCCGTCCCGGCACCTGTACTCCATCGACGTGTACACCACGAAGCCGGCGTCGAAGCTCGTGTTCCTCTCCTGGGCGCAGGAGCTCGCGGCAGGGGCCTGCTCCGGGAAGGTCACCGTGCAGAGCCAGGACGCGGACGGCAACCTCGTGCCCCTGGCGGAGACGGAGACGTTCACCGTGGCGGCCTCGGGCCAGGAGGCCTCGGGCGTCACCTTCTACAAGGACGCGGGTTGCACCGAGAGCCTCGGCTCCCTGAGCCTGTCGAACCCGCAGGCGGAGGCGAGCTTCTTCATCCGGGCTTCCCAGCCCGGGGCGGCGACGGTGGGGGTGTCCGGTGGCGGCCTGAGCACGTCGCGGGACGCGACCATCCGCTAGGCCCCAGGTTCACTCGCGTCGTGGAGTTGGCGCTCTCGGGGGGGCGTTCTGCAGATCGCCTGGGGACAGGCTGGTCGCATGGCGCATCCCTCCTCGCCGTGATGTGGCAATCCGCCAGGGCGGTCTTGCACGGTGCCACGTTCGCCGCGGTGCGTTGGAGCCCTCTCCGAGGGAAGTGCCACGGGCATGTGGCTTGCTGGTGCATGGGGATGAGGAGCCGCCATGCGCCACCCCTTGCCGTGCTGCGTCATCCTCGCGCCAGACGCGGATGAGTCGCTGCGGTCGCTGTTGAGCGACGTGCTGGGCGACATGGGCATCGCCCTGTGTGCCGCCGGTGACGCGGTGCGGCCGGACGTGGTGCTCGCGCTCGTGCACCGCGAGGACAGCGTGTCCAAGGTGTTGAAGGTGGCTGGGAATGAGGCGGGGGCCGCTCCTGTCTTCGTGATGTTGCCCTTCGAGGACGAGCGGTTGCGGCGCCTGGCGCTCAGCCTGGGCGCCAGTGGCTGTTACGCGCTGGGCACGCCGCTGGAGCTGTTGAAGGGGCTGCTGCGCAGCGTGGTGGGCCGAGCACCCCGCGCGCGATCGGATGTCGCGGGTATGCAGGGTGAACGCGGGAGGCACGATGATGGAGCGTGAGTCCTGGCCGGTGGCGAAGCCGCGCCCCAGGTCCGTGCTGAGGTTGGTTCCTTCCCTACCGCCGGAGCCGTGTACCCCCTCGGGTGAGCGGGTCCTGGTGGCGGCGGACGGCCTCCGGCTGACGAACGAGCGGCTGGAGGTGGGGGGCTGCTCCTGGCGGCTCGAGGAGCTGCGTGGCTTCGGCACGCGCCACGAGGCCCCCGGCTTCCGGGTGCCGCTGCTCATTGGCGCGGGAGCGGCGCTGATGGTGCCGATGCTGCTGCTGCAACCGGGCTCGTTCCGGGTGACGGCCGCGTTGCTGGTGGCCACGGCGCTCGTCTTCGCCTCCATCGTGTGGCTGGTGGTGGCCGCGGACACCTACTGGCTGACGGTGCGCACCTCCGAGGGCGAGCGCCAGGTGTTGCGCATCCAGGATCATCAGCTCTTCGCCCGGGTGGTGGAGGAGCTCGGCGAGCTGCTCGAGCGGCCCGAGTCGAGGCCCGTGGCGCCCTCGCCCGGGGTGTCGGCGCCCCGGCTGGCGCTGGTGCGCTGAAACTCCCCGAGCCCCTCCATGCTTGGCCTCTTCCGCACCCTCCGGCGGCGCCGCCTGCTGCGCCGCCCCTTCCCACCCGAGTGGCTCGACTTCCTGGAGCGGCGCGTGCCCTTCTGGAGGAACCTCGCGCCGGAGTCGCGCCCGCGCTTCCTGGAGCTGCTCAAGGTCTTCGCCTGGGAGAAGGAGTTCATCGGGGCGGGCGGCTTCTCCATCACCGATGAGGTGCGCGCGGTGGTGTCGGCCACGGCGGTGCGCCTGGTGCTGTACCTGGACCTCTCCTATTACGACCGGCTGCGGGAGATCATCGTCTACCCGGACACCTTCCGGATTCCGGACCGGACGGGCGGGGTGCTGGGCGAGGCGAAGAACTGGGGCACCGTCATCCTGTCGTGGCGGGCGGTGCTGGCGGGCCTGGGGGATCCGCATGACGGCCACTCCACGGCCGTGCACGAGTTCGCCCACGTGCTGGACCGGGAGGACGGGGCCTTCGATGGGACGCCGCAGCTGCGCCGGTACTCCCACTACCGGGCGTGGGCCTCGGTGATGGGGGAGCACTTCCTGAAGCTGCGCGAGGGCCGGCGCCTGGAGCGTCAGGTGCTGGACGACTACGGCGGCCTCAACGAGGCCGAGTTCTTCGCCGTGGCCACCGAGTCCTTCTTCGAGAAGCCGCGGCAGATGAGGGACAAGACGCCGGAGCTCTTCGAGGAGCTGAAGCGCTTCTACGGTGGGGAGCCGCCACCCGGAGGGTGAGGGCTGGCCCCTTGCCCGGACGGGCCGGAGACGGGGAGCGGGCGGCCATGCGGGTGCTCCACCGGACAACGCAACGCGAGGCGGGACGTTCACGGGGAACGGTGGGGGTTGCCGATGCGTCCCACCATTCCGAGCATGTGCGGGAGAGCGCCCGGCGCGGCACCTGTCGCCCGAGTCGGCTCGAGCACCGGAAGACTCCATTGGCGCGTGCTCCTGGGAGGTGTGAGATGCGCTTCACCGATTTCCTGGCGGAAGGCTGCATCCGTTCGGACCTGCGGGTCACGGACAAGGCGGGCGTGTTGCACGAACTGGCTGGAATGCTCGCGGCGAGGACGCGGGCTCCGCGCGAGCAGCTCGAGGAGCAGCTTGCTTCCCGGGAGCGCATCTCCAGTACCGCCATTGGCGAGGGGGTGGCCATCCCGCACTGCCGGTTCGAACGGCTCCGGCAGACCATCGCCTGTATCGCCGTGGACCGTGAGGGCGTGGACTTCGGCGCCCGGGATGGGAAGCCGGTGCGGCTCTTCGTGACGCTCGCGTCACCGACGAACGCGCCGGGTACGCACCTGGGGGTGCTCGCGCGCGTCGCGGCGCTGCTGCGGGATGGCCGCCTGCGGCAGGCGTTGATGGAGGCGCCCGACGCGGCCACCATCCGCACGCTCCTGGTGCGAGCCGAGGACGCCTATCTGTCCGCCCAGGCCCGCCACGACGCCTCTTCGCACGCCGGCAGTCCCTGAGCACCGTTCCCCGCGAGTGCCTTTCATGAGGCAAGGGCTCCCGGGGGGTCATCGTGCGGATTGCAATCCGGAGGGGGCTCCCGGAGGCGTAACCCCCCGGAATCACGAGGAGTAGCAGGACCGGTTCCTGGTACAGCGGCTGCTCTAGCGAAGGGGACGAGGTGTCCATGTCCCCTTTCGAGCTTCCCTGCCCGCCGTCCTTCCCATCGAGCACTCCATCGGGGTGGGTCGAGTCCTCCAGTCCCGAGGGCTCCCTGCCCGCCGGGGAGGCCTCCGTCCCATGACCTTCGAATACGTCTCCGGCGCCGTGCTCGCGGTGCTGCTCCTCGTCTACCTCGTCCATGCCCTGCTCCGTCCGGAGCGCTTCTAGGGGTCTGCCATGACACTCATCGGTTGGTCGCAGATCCTCCTCTTCTTCGCGCTGGTGCTCGCGCTGACGAAGCCGCTGGGCGCATACCTCTTCCAGGTCTTCGAGGGGCCCACGCGGCCCCTGCCGAAGGTGCTCGGGCCCGTGGAGCGCTTCCTGCTGCGCTCGTGCGGCGGCAGGGAGGCGCTGCGTGAGCAGACGTGGGGGCAGTACGCGCTGGCGCTGCTCGCCTTCAGCCTGTTCAGCATGCTCCTCACCTACGGAATCCTGCGGCTGCAGCACGTGCTTCCGCTCAACCCCCAGGGCTTCCCGGCGGTGGGGCCAGAGCTGGCCTTCAACACGGCCGCCAGCTTCACCACCAACACCAACTGGCAGTCCTACGCGGGCGAGTCCACGCTGAGCTACCTCAGCCAGATGGTGGGGCTGGCCTGGCACAACTTCATCTCCGCGGCGGCGGGCCTTGGCGTGGCGCTGGCGCTCGCGCGCGGCTTCACGCGGCGCCCGGGCCCCGAGGGGCAGAAGACGCTGGGCAACTTCTGGGTGGACCTCGTCCGAGGTCTCCTCTACGTGCTGCTGCCCCTCTGTGTCGTCTACGCGCTCTTCCTGGTGTCGCAGGGCGTGTTGCAGAACCTCGCGCCCTATCGCGAGCTGACCACGCTGGAGGGCGTGAAGCAGACGCTGGCCATGGGCCCGGTGGCCTCGCAGGAGGCCATCAAGATGCTGGGCACCAACGGCGGTGGTTTCTTCAACGCCAACAGCGCCCACCCCTTCGAGAACCCCACGCCGCTCACCAACCTGGTGCAGCTGCTCTCCATCTTCGCGATTCCCGCCGCCCTCACGTACACGTACGGGAAGATGGCGGGGGACACGAAGCAGGGCTGGGCCCTCTTCGCGGCCATGAGCCTCCTGTTCCTCGTGGGAGTGACGGCCGCCTACGCCGCCGAGTCCCAGGCCAACCCCGCCGTGGCCGCCGCCCGGGTGGCGCAGGAGGGAAACCTGGAGGGCAAGGAGACGCGCTTCGGCGTCGCGGCCTCGGCGCTCTTCGCCACCGTCACCACGGCGGCCTCGTGCGGCGCGGTCAATTCCATGCACGACAGCTTCACCGCGCTCGGGGGGCTGGTGCCCCTGGTCAACATCCAGCTCGGCGAGGTCATCTTCGGCGGCGTGGGCGCGGGCCTCTACGGCATCCTCGTCATGGCGGTGCTCGCCGTCTTCATCGCCGGCCTCATGGTGGGCCGCACGCCCGAGTACCTGGGCAAGAAGATCGAGGCGAGGGAGATGACGCTCGCCATGTTGTACGTGCTCATCTTCCCGCTCGTCATCCTCGGGCTGAGCGCGGTGGCGGTGGTGCTTCCCCAGGGGCTGTCCTCGCTCAACAACGCGGGGCCGCACGGCCTGTCCGAAATCCTCTACGCGTACACGAGCGGCACGGGCAACAACGGCAGTGCCTTCGCCGGCCTCAACGCCAACACGCCCTTCTGGAACATCTCCCTGGGCGTGGCCATGCTCGCCGGACGCTTCCTGATGATCGTCCCCGTGCTGGCCATCGCCGGCTCCATGGTGGGCAAGAAGGTGGTGGCTCCTGGCCCGGGCACCTTCCCCACCCAGGGGGCCCTCTTCACCGGCCTGCTGGTGAGCGTGATCGTCATCGTCGGCGCGCTCACCTTCTTCCCCGCGCTCTCCCTCGGCCCCATCGTCGAGCACGCCCTCGGCGAGGCCGGAAAGGTGTTCTGACCATGGCTTCCCCTTCGTCGAAACCGTCGTCGCTCTTCGAGCCGGCGCTCCTCGGGCAGGCCACCCTGGACAGCCTGCGCAAGCTGGACCCCCGGGAGGTGGCGCGCAACCCGGTGATGTTCGTGGTGTGGGCGGGCAGCGTGCTCACCACGGTGCTGGTGGTGAAGGACCTCGTCGTGCCGGGGCCCAGGCCCACGCCGCTGTGGTTCACCGTGGCGGTGACGCTGTGGCTGTGGTTCACCGTGCTCTTCGCCAACTTCGCCGAGGCGGTGGCGGAGGGGCGTGGCAAGGCCCAGGCCGGCGCGCTGCGCAAGATGCGCAAGGACACCACCGCGCGGCGTCTGGTGGACGGGAGGGAGGAGCGCGTGGCGGCGCCCGACCTGCGCAAGGACGACCTCGTGGTGTGCGAGGCGGGCGACCTCATCCCCGGTGACGGCGAGGTGGTGGAAGGCATCGCCAGCGTGGACGAGTCCGCCATCACCGGCGAGTCCGCCCCCGTCATCCGCGAGTCCGGCGGCGACCGCTCCTCCGTCACCGGTGGCACCAAGGTGCTGTCGGACCGCATCGTGGTGCGCATCACCGCCGACCCGGGCGAGTCCTTCCTGGACCGGATGATCGGCCTGGTGGAGGGGGCCGCGCGCCAGAAGACGCCCAACGAGGTGGCCCTGCACATCCTGCTGGTGGGGCTCACCATCGTCTTCCTGCTGGCGTGCGTGACGCTGGTGCCGATGGCGCTCTACTCGGGGGTGAAGCTGTCGGGCACGGCGGTGGTGGCGCTGCTGGTGTGCCTGATTCCCACGACGATTGGCGGCCTGCTGTCGGCCATCGGCATCGCGGGCATGGACCGGCTGCTGCGCAAGAACGTGCTGGCCATGAGCGGCCGGGCGGTGGAAGCGGCGGGCGACGTGGACACGCTGCTGCTGGACAAGACGGGCACCATCACCCTGGGCAACCGCATGGCCACGGAGCTGCTGCCCCTGCCGGGCGTGCCGATGGAGGACCTGGCCGAGGCCTCGCAGCTCGCGAGCCTCGCGGACGAGACGCCCGAGGGCCGCTCCATCGTCGTGCTGGTGAAGGACACCTACAAGATGCGGCCACGCGAGTTGCAGGCGCACCAGGCCACCTTCGTGCCCTTCACGGCGCAGACGCGCATGAGCGGGTGCGACCTCGTGGACCCCGGGCCCCGCAGCATCCGCAAGGGCGCGGTGGACGCTGTCATCAAGCACGTGGAGTCGCAGGGGGGCGCTGTTCCTCCCGAGCTGCGCGAGACGGCGGCGCGCATCGGTGACGCGGGCGGTACGCCGCTGGCGGTGGCCGACGGCGCGCGCGCGCTGGGCATCATCCATCTCAAGGACGTAGTGAAGGGCGGCATCAAGGAGCGCTTCGAGCGCTTCCGCGCCATGGGCATCCGCACGGTGATGATTACGGGCGACAACCCGCGCACGGCGGGGGCCATCGCCCGTGAGGCTGGCGTGGACGACTTCCTCGCCGAGGCCACCCCCGAGGCCAAGCTGGCCCTCATCCGCGCCGAGCAGGCCAAGGGCAAGCTGGTGGCCATGACGGGCGATGGCACCAACGACGCGCCCGCGCTCGCCCAGGCGGACGTGGGCGTGGCGATGAACACCGGCACCCAGGCCGCCAAGGAGGCCGGCAACATGGTGGACCTGGACTCCAACCCCACCAAGCTGCTGGAGGTGGTGGAGGTGGGCAAGCAGCTCCTCATGACGCGCGGCACGCTCACCACCTTCTCCATCGCCAACGACGTGGCCAAGTACTTCGCCATCCTCCCCGCGCTCTTCATGGGCGTGTTCCCGGAGATGGCGCGGTTCAACGTCATGGGCCTGTCGTCGCCCTACAGCGCCATCCTCTCCGCCGTCATCTTCAACGCCCTCATCATCATCGCCCTCATCCCCCTGGCGCTCCGGGGCGTGCGCTACCGGCCCCTCGGGGCGGCGGCGCTCCTGCGGCGCAGCCTCCTCATCTATGGCGTGGGCGGGGTCATCGTCCCCTTCGCCGGCATCAAGGTCATCGACGTGATGCTCACCGCCGTGGGCCTGGTCTGAAAGGAACGCATCATGCTCTCCGCACTCGTCACCGCCCTGCGCGCCGCGCTCGTCACCCTGGTGCTCACCGGTGTGCTCTACCCGCTGGCCGTCACCGGCCTGTCCCAGCTCCTCTTCCCGGAGGAGGCCAATGGCTCGCTCGTCACCGGCGAGAAGGGCCAGGTCGTGGGCAGCGCGCTCATCGGCCAGGGCTTCTCCCAGCCCGGCTACTTCCAGCCGCGCCCGTCCGCGGCTGGCGCGGGTCATGACGCCACCGCCTCCTCGGGCAGCAACCTGGGCCCCACCTCCCAGAAGCTGCGCGAGCGGGCCGTGGCCGAGGCCGAGCGCCTGCGCCGGGAGAACCCGGAGGCATGGGGTCCGGTGCCCGCCGAGCTGGTCACCGCGTCCGGCTCGGGGTTGGATCCGCACCTGTCTCCCGAGGCCGTGCGCTGGCAGGTGCCCCGCGTGGCCCGCGCGCGGGGCGTGGAACCCGGGCGCATCCTCTCCGTGGTGGAGGAGCACCTCGAGGGCCGCACCTTGGGTATTCTCGGGGAACCTCGAGTGAACGTGCTCCTCCTCAACCTGGCGCTGGACCGGCAGTTCGGCGAGCTCCCTTCGACGCGGCCCACGTCGACGGCGGGGGCACCGTGACACGAAGGCGTGCCGAGGACTTCCTCGAGCTGGTGGCGCGCGGCCGGCGCGGACGGCTGAAGCTGTACATCGGCTTCGCCGCCGGCGTGGGCAAGACGTACCGCATGCTCGAGGAGTCCCACGCGCTGCGGAAGCGAGGGGTGGACGTGGTGCTCGGCTTCGTCGAGACGCACGGCCGCTCCGAGACGGCCGCGTTGGTGGAGGGCCTGGAGGTGGTGCCGCGCAAGGTCTTCACCTACCGCGACGTGGCGGTGGAGGAGATGGACCTGGACGCGGTGCTGGCGCGCAAGCCGCAGGTGGCGGTGGTGGACGAGCTGGCCCACACCAACGTGCCCGTGTGCCGCAACCGCAAGCGCTACCAGGACGTGGAGGAGCTGCTCGCCGCGGGCATCAACGTCATCGGCGCCTTCAACGTGCAGCACCTGGAGAGCCTCAACGACCTCGTCGAGCGCGCCACCGGCATCCGCGTGCGCGAGACGATTCCCGACAGCTTCCTCAAGAGCGCGGACCAGGTGGTGAACCTGGACCTGGCGGTGGAGGACCTGCACGAGCGGCTGAAGGCGGGAAGAATCTATGCGCCGGACAAGGTGCAGCACGCGTTGGAGAGCTTCTTCCAACAGGAGAACCTCTCCACGCTGCGCGAGCTGGCGCTGCGCGAGGTGGCCGAGAGCCTGGACCGGGCCACGGGCAACCGGGCCCGTCCGGGCGCGGAGCCACAGCAGATGGGCGGAGGCTGGGGCCGGTTGATGGTGGCGCTCTCCAGCAGCCCTCCGCATGCGGCCACGCTGCTGCGGCGTGGTTCTCGCATGGCGGGTCGGCTCAACACCGACTGGTTCGTCGTCTACGTGGAGACGCCCGGCGAGGCCCCGCACCTCATCGACGCCGAGGCGCAGCGCCACCTGCTGACCAACATCGAGATGGCGAAGGAGCTGGGCGCGGAGGTGGTGCGGCTCAAGGGGAAGGATCCGGTGACGGCGCTGCTGGACTTCGCACGCTCGCACGGGGTGGGCCACATCATCGTGGGCCGCTCGCGGCAGCCGTGGTGGAGGCGGGTGATGGGGCTCGCGTCGGACGTGCGGCTGCTGCGCGAGGGGGAGGGTTTCGACATCCACGTGGTGTCCTTCGAGGCGCCGCGCGAGGAGCGCCGGCCATGAACCTGCGTGGCAAGCTGTTGCTGGCCCAGGCGCCGCTGGCGCTCGCGCTGCTGTTGCTGGGAGTGCTGGGCGTCAACACGCTGGGCCGGCTGGGGCGCGCGGGACAGGACATCCTCGCGGACAACTACCGCAGTGTGCTGGCCATGCAGCGCAGCCTCGAGCACCTGGAGCGAATGGACGGCGCCGCCCTCTTCATCGTCGCGGGTGAGCGGCGGCGAGGACAGGAGCAGGCGGAGGCGCAGCTTCAACCGCTCGAGGCGGAGTTGGAGGTACAGGAGCGCAACCTCACCGAGTCCGGGGAGGGCGAGGCCACCCGGCGGCTGCGGGAGACCTGGACGCGCTATCGGACCGGGTATGAGGCCTTTCTCGCCCTGGATTCTCCGGAGCGGGTGCGCCAAGCCTACTTCGAGTCCCTGGCACCGGCCTTTCTGGCGGCCCGTGAGGCCACGCAGGACATCCTGGTGCTCAACCAGGACGCGATGGTGCGCAAGAGCGATGCGCTGAGGAGGCAGAGCCGGCGGGTGAATACGCTCATGGTGACGGCGGTGGTGGTGGCGCTGGTGGGCGGCTTGCTGGCCTCGGCGTCGCTGACGCAGCGGGCGCTGCGGCCGGTGTCCGTGCTGTCCCAGGCGGTGCGGCGGCTGGGGCAGGGGGACCTGGCGACCCGGGCGGTGGTGGAGGGACGGGACGAAATCTCCCAACTGGCCCAGGACTTCAATGCCATGGCGGAGGCGCTGCAGCGCTACCGGCGGAGCTCGCTGGGAGAGCTGCTCCAGGCGCAGTCGGCTTCCCAGGCCGCCATCGACAGCCTTCCGGACCCGGTGGCGGTGTTCGGCCTGGAGGGGAGCGTGCTCAACGTCAACCGCGCGGCGGAGGAGGTGCTGCGGCTGTCATTGGAGGTGGGAGGGGGCGCGCTGGGCCAGGTGGCGCCGGAGGTACGCGCGGTGCTGGAGCGGGTGCGGGTGCACGTGCTGGGTGGCAAGGGGCCGTACCTGCCTCGTGGCTACGAGGAGGCGGTGCGGGTGGAGGGGCCGGAGGGAGACCGGTGGCTGCTGCCGCGCGGCAGCCCGGTGTACGGCGAGGGCGGTGGGGTGGTGGGGGCCACGGTGCTGCTTCAGGACGTGACGCGGCTGAGGCGCTTCGATGAGCTGAAGAACGACCTGGTGGCCACGGTGGCGCACGAGTTCCGCACACCACTCACCTCGCTGCGCATGGCCATCCACCTGTGCCTGGAGGAGGTGGCGGGACCCATCACGGAGAAGCAGGCGGACCTGTTGTCCGCGGCGCGCGAGGACTGTGAGCGGCTGCAAGGCATTGTGGATGACTTGTTGGATTTGTCGCGGCTGCAGGCGGGGCGGCTGGTGCTGGAGGTGCGAGAGGTCTCCACGGAGGAGGTGTTGGAGTTGGCGCTCGCGCCACACCGGGGGGCGGCGGACGAGCGGGGCGTGCGACTGGCCTCGGAGCACGAGCCGGAGCTGGAGCGGGTGGAGGCGGATCCGGAGCGATTGCAGCTGGTGCTGTCCAACCTGGTGGCCAATGCGGTGCGGCACACGTCGCACGGAGGCGAGGTGGTGGTGCGGGCGCGGCGCGATGGCGAGCGGGTGCGCTTCGAGGTGGCGGATACGGGGGAGGGCATCTCGCCGGAGCACCAGCAACGTGTCTTCGAGAAGTTCTACCGGGTGCCTGGGGGAACTACGGGAGGAGCGGGGTTGGGTCTGTCCATCGCGCAGGAGATCGTCCAGGCGCACGGTGGGGAGATGGGACTGTCGAGCCAGCCCGGAATTGGCAGCACCTTCTGGTTCACGCTTCCACGGGTGGAGGTACCACGGCCATCGTGAGTGAGCGAGTGGGCGCTACTTGTTGTCTGGCTCACCCTTGGGCGGACTCGTACTTCTTGCGCTTGCGCCACAGCGTGGACGCGTCGATGCCGAGGATGTGCGCGGCCTCGTCCAGCGTCGGGACGCTCGCCATCACCCGGAGGATGTGCTCGCGCTCCACCTCTTCCAGCGTGTGCGGCCCGCCCAGCGCCACCCCCGAGCCCGTCGCCGCGGCGATGCGCTCCGGGAAGGCTTGCGGCTCCAGCACCTCCGCCGGCCAGACGATGATCGCCCGCTCCAGGGCATTGCGCAGCTCGCGCACGTTGCCCGGCCATGGGTACGCCAGCAGCATCTTCTCCGTCGCCGGGGACAGCTCCGGCGGAGGCCGCTGCGCCGTCCGCGCGAAGAAGGCCACGAAGCGCCTCGCCAGCGGGAGGATGTCCTCGCGCCGCTCGCGCAGCGCCGGCAGCTTCACCTCGATGACGTTGAGCCGGTAGAGCAGGTCCTCCCGGAAGCCGCCCGCGGCCACTTCCTTCTCCAAATCCCGGTTCGTGGCCGCCACCACCCGCACGTCCGCCCGGCGCGTGCGCCCCTCGCCCAGCCGCTCGAACTGCTTCTCCTGGAGGAAGCGCAGGAGCTGGGCCTGCAGCGCGGGGCTCATCTCCGCCACCTCGTCGAGGAAGAGCGTGCCCCCCTCGGCCTGCTCCACCCGGCCCGGCTGGTCCCTCACCGCGCCCGTGAAGGCCCCGCGCACGTGGCCGAACAGCTCGCTCGACAGGAGCTGCTCGGAGAGGGTGGGGCAGTTGACGGTGACGAAGGGCCGGCGGCGCCGCGCGCTCATCGAGTGCAGCGCCCGCGCGAGCACCCCCTTGCCCGTTCCGCTCTCCCCCCGTAGCAGCACCGCCGCGTCCGAGGCCGCCGCCCGGGTGACGAGCGCGAGGGCCGCGTGCATGGCGGGCGAGGCCGTCTCCAGCGTGGCCTCGGGCACGGACTGGGCGAGCTGTCCCTCCAGGTTTCCCAGCTGGGAGCTCAGCTCCCGGTGGGCCCGCGCCTTCTCCACGAGGTGCCGTATCTGCGCGGGGGTGAAGGGCTTGGGCAGGTAGTCACGTGCTCCGCGCTTCACCGCCTCCACGGCGGTGTCGAAGGTGGCGTACGCGGTGATGAGGACGACATCCAGGGTGGGGGACTCGGCGAGCAGGCGGGGGAGCAGGTCCAACCCGCTGGCGGTGCCCAGGCGCAGATCCACGAAGGCCAGGTCGGCCGGTGCCTGGGCGAGCGCGGCGAGCGCGGCCTCGGCGGTGGGGGCCTCGCGCACCTCGCAGCCGAGCCCTTCCAGGCACATGCGCAGCGTGGTGCGGATGTTCCGCTCGTCATCCACCACCAGCACCCGCATGGGGCGGGGCTCCACCACGGGCGCGACAGTTCCGGTCTCCATGCCTTCCCTCTACTCCTCCGGTTCCGGCGCGGGTCCCTTCTCGGCGGGCGCGGACGCCTTCTTCCGGCCGCCTCCCGAGGCCGCGCGCGGGGCCCGGGGCTTCTTGCCAAGGAGCGCGGGACCGCTGACCTCCTCGGGCATGAGGCCGGTGGTGGGGGCGCCGCCGCTCGGATGTGCGGGGCGGGGCTTGATGCGGCGAGGGGGGAGCAGGTCCGGCTCGCCGGGCACCTTCTGGGCGAGGAAGATGGCGGCGTCCAGCTTGTAGAAGTTGCGGGTGCGGTACCAGGAGAGCGCGGACTCGTTGTTCTCGGCGACCTCGAGCACCAGGTGGGTGCAGCCGCGGGTGCGTGCCAGGTGCTGGAGCTGCTCCATGATGAAGCTGCCCACGCCGCGGCCCTGGTAGTCCGGGTGCACGGCGAGCTCCTCGACGAAGAGGGGCCGCATGCCACGCTTCTCGAACCAGCGGGGGTTGACCCAGTTGTCGTCGCCGGTGGCCTCGAAGGCGCACTCGGAGTAGCCGACGATCTCCCCGTTCACCTCATAGAGGAGCTGCTCTATCCACTCCGAGGTGTACACCTCGAGGAAGCGCCGCTTGGAGCGGGGCCGCTGGTACTCGACCGTCTCGCGGTTGACGTCCCGGAAGACGAGCTTGAGGAACTCCCAGGTCCGGTTGAGGTCGCGACGGTGGATGCGCCGCACGCGCACCTCCAGGTCGCCCTTCTTCTTGCGCGAGGGAGGCTTCGTCTCACTCATGTCCCCAGTCCTAGCCGACTCGGGGGAATGATGCGCGGAGAACCGTACGCGACTTCCCACTGCCCGGCATTCCCGGGTGGTGCGAGGGCGATAGCATGGACCGTATGCGCTTATTGGCCTCCAGGCGTGGGCTCGGGCTCCTTTGCATGCTGCTGGTGGCCTGTGCCACTTCGACGCCTGGCGTGCGTGAGGACGAGGCGCCGTTGGGGGCGGTGTCCTCGTGGGACGAGGCTCGTGCGGACCCGAGCTGTGTCGTGCCGTTGTGCTCTCAGGAGTCCTGCTCCCTCTGGCGCTGCGTGGACCTGGTGGAAGAGGAAGCTTCCTCCGTGGTGCTGGCACGCGGGCCCGGGGTCTTGCGTCCTCCCCTGGTGGTGGGCAGTCCCAGTCGCTGGTGGGGCCGCTCCATCGCAGCACCTGCCAACGCGGAGCCCGTCTTCGAAATCCCTTGGCACAACTGGAGCACCCGCGACCCGTTCGCTCGAAGGGAGCTCCGCATCCCGTGCATCGTCACCCCGCGCGAGCCCTACGAGAAGCACCATATCTTTCCGCAGGAGCGCGAACTGGCCGAGTGGTTCGCGAGCAGGAACATCGACATTCACGCCTTCACCGTTCGTCTACCCGAGAGCTTTCACACCTGGCTGCACAGTGGTGGGCCCAAGGGTGGCCAGTGGAATGAGGCCTGGCGGCAGTTCATGAGGAAGAACTACAAGACCGCCACCGCGGAGGATATGTGGCGGTTCGCGTTCGAGCTCATGATGAGGTTTGGAGTGAATGGTCCGCTTGTTCCCTACTACTGCGAATGAGGCACGCGGAGAACGTGGGCATGCGCTATTTCAACATCGAGGAAGACAGAGCCGCAGGCTACACAGGTGAGGTCGACGCAGCGCATAGGTGGAAGCTCCCGGGGATCATGTGTTCCACCTGCAAGGCCACCTGGAGTGATGGTTCCAAAGCATATCCCTCGGTGGACCTGACCCCGGTGGCTTCCCTGGCCGATTTCGAGAAGGCCCGGGCCGAGCCCGTCGATGAGTATGATCGGCTGTGTGAGCTGATACGCCCTTTACTGACCGCTGGTGCCGTGTTGGCGCCAGGGGGGACCTTTGGTCCGCTCGTGGGCAGGGCACAGGGCCGCTTCGGGTCGCTCGTATCCCCCTATCCCTGGTGGCTGTTGGTGCAGCGCGAGGCATTGGAGAGGCTTCAGGCAGAAGGTCTCCGGGGACTCAAGGGCTGTCGCACCGAGCTCCGGTTCCGTCAACGTGCCGCACCAGAGCTGCTCGAACTGGAAATTCTCCCCGTGGGCCGTCTTCACCCGGACTGCCTGCCTCCGAATCGCCAGCCTCCCTGTCCTCGCTGCGGACGGGATGGTCTTTCCTTGCCCGAGGTCCGCCTGTTGGACGCCGCAACCCTGCCCAGCCACCTGGATCTGTTTCGATTGGAGGATTTCTCGACCGAGATCATCTGCACCGAACGCTTCGTCGATGCCTGCCACCGTCTGGGATTGGACGGTGTTTCCTTCCACCCTCTGCCTGTGGCGGGGACACCACACGCAAACATAGACTCCGAGAGATAGAGCTGTGGATTTCACCTCGGCCAATGCTTTTCTTTCTGGATTCTATCTTCGGCTTTGATTGGGGTTGGATTACATGTTCTCTGCCCTTCTTCGTAGCAAGCTGGATCGCTGGTTCACTCGTTCTCCGGTTGAAATAGAGGATTTGCTGACATCCTTGGTCTTTGACGTTTGCCGATTTCATCCACCAAAGGACTTGGTGTTGCCGTTTCTTCGACAAGCGCGTAGCTTGGATGGATGTGTCCTCGCTCTCCCCGTCGAGGAGGAGATCGAAGGTGTCGATTACAGTTTTTGGGACCCTCGGTTCGGTGATTCAGATGATGAAACGGCGGTGGTGTCTGCTGAGGCCGCTGGGGGTGAGCCGGAACTGGTGTTGAAGTTGAGAACACGTGGCATGCCGGAAATATGGATCTTGGTGGAAGCCAAGCTGTGGAGCGGTAAGTCCTCGCGAGCTGGTTCTGGACCCCTGGTAACGGACCAGTTGGGAAAATACTGGGTGCATCTGAAACGCAAGGCTTGTTTGGCGGGAGCAGTGCCCTTCGCTGTTGTCTATCTCGTGCGTGGCATCTCTCCTCCGCAGAAGGACTTCGATGAGACACAGGCCGAGTTGAGTCAGAAAGGGCACGAGCCCGCTCCGCTTTACTGGCTGTCGTGGAGGGCCTTTACGAAGGTTTTGGGCGAAGGCTCTCTTTCTCCTATGCTTGAGGATGTTCGGAATCTGCTCGTTTCGAAATGGGGACTGGCGTCAGTGCAATTGCAGGCTTGGCCTGTTTGGCCAGTCGACGTCTCACGCTCGCGTCCTTTTCGCTTCCAGGAGATATGGAAATGGCCAGGTCGAGGGACGCAAATGGAGCCAGCCTGGGCTTTCGGATGGGCGTGGCCAACCCCGCGGACTGCGGCCTCGTGGCATTTTGATGAAGAGGAAGGTGAAGGCACATGAATGAAGGCCGTCAAATGGTGGAGGGCTTCCGTTACGTACAGGAGGTGTTCCGCAACGTTTCAAGATTGCTGTTATCCGCAGATGCTCTTTTGAGCGATCGTAAGCATATTCCCTATCCAACGAATTGGAGTGCCAGCTATCCGAAGAAGATTTTCAAGGTGGACAGCCCACAGGAGTGGCTGCCCTACTATTTCATTCGCCAGTATCACCCTGTGCCTCAGGAGCCAACGCGCAAAGAAATATTGACGGTCGGAGTTGTCCTATGGAATCCGCAGGATCCTGACTTCAATACGCCTCTTTGCATCGGATCACGGATGGTTGTGCGTGAAACGTCGGATGACGTGTACTGGCTGGCCCTGGCACAACTTTGGAGTCGGAATGCGCTTCCGGACGAGCAGGTGCGGCGGATCGACCGAACCTCATTGGGTGGTCCGGGTTGGGATACAAGTGATACCAAGCGTTTTGAGGAACTCATGGTGGAAGGAGCTTTGCTCAGCATTGCGGTGCCATTGCTGGGCATTACTCGTGCTGACGAACTGGAAAGCCACGTCCTTGCTCCCCTATTCGCAGCCACATGGCCCCTTCCTCCTACAGAATGAGGTGAAAGGGCGCGCCACGGTGTACCCTTGCGACGCGACCTGCTCGTCTTCAGCGGAAGTCGTCGACGATCCAGAGCACGGCACGCGAGAGTTGGAGAACGGCAACGCCTGGGCGTGAGCCTGGTTGCTTTTTCAGGCCTCCACGATCCGAGCGGGCGACAGCGCAGATTGGAATGCGGTCGCCCCCTGGTGGCCGCGCCTCGTAGTACCGAACGACGACGTTGGGTCCACCGGTCCAGATCTGGCCATAAATTCTCGTCATCGCGGGAAGGGTCTTGAAATCCTGGTCCAGGAATCCCTCGACGGGGCCATCGCTAAGTGTGACGGGGCTCTGGTCTGTCTGGTTGGCGTCGAGTTCGGCGAAGGCACTGTCGCCGGGCTCAAGCCGCAGGATCCGCATGGTCTTCAGTGCTTCGTCCGAACATTTCTGGGGTCCAGGGCTTCCGTCTGCACGCAGGTAGACACCGGAGGCGGTACAACCCGGACCCGTGCATGCAAGGAGGCTCAGTGTCAGGATCAGCGTCACTTTCGTTCGGGACATGAGATAACCTTTGGGGGGATGTGTGCCTACGGCATTGAGGTGAAGGTCAGGGCTTGGATTTCTTCTCTAGCACTGCGTAGACCTGTCGGAGTCCTCCATCACGGAAGAGCTCCACGACGAGCTTGTCTGTGCCTATCTTGGTCATGAACGAAGTCAGGTCCGTAACAAGGGCGATGGTGCCGGTTTTTCCGGGCGGAATTTCGATCGGAGTCATGCGCAGGGCAAAGGGTCTTGACTCCCCAGTGGTGAACGTCGAGAGCCGCGCCTCCTCCAACCTCCAAGGAGTTCTCTCGTCAAGGTTCTTTATCAGGAAGAGTACTGCCGCGCGCGCCCCTCCTTCGAGAAGGATGATGTCTACCTTGAATCCTTTGTCCGTGATGGTCCACTTCACACGATCCTTGAATGGCGTCATCGAGAGCTGCCCGTTGGCAAGGAGGGCGGCCAAGGCGTGATCGATCGAGTTTTCCTCGTTCGCGAGGCGGCGGTTCTCTTCTCGGAGTACCTCGTTCTCCTTCTTCTTCGCCTCCAGCGCCACCCGGAGCGATTTAGATGAGTCAGGGTCCAGAAACACGTCGACTTGCCAGTCCGCGAACTGCTGACTGGCGGTGACGGTGAATGCCAACTGGGTGTCGTCCATCAGAGTCACCAGCAGAATGAAACGGTCTTCTGGTTCCAGGTCTCGAAGAGGGACGATGACCACGGACTTGCCACCCACGAGCAGGGGCTCGAAGCGGCCCTCCCCACCCACGAGCTTCGTGCGGCTCGGGTCACAAGGCGTCTCGAAGCGGATCGTGGTCGCTGTATCTCCCGCTACGAACACCTTCGGCGCTGCCTGGGAGTCCTTCGATGGGTAGAGTCTCCTGGCTCTGGTCCCTTCTTCGAGGCAGAACCGCCGCTCAGCTCCCGTGGTCGTGGATGCGATCATCAGGAGAGTACAGAGAGCGGCCTTCTTCAGGTGGCCTATGGCGCAGGTCATCATGTCCCGGTAGACCTTAAAAGTTCAGTGGCCGTGTCTCAAGACGAGTGTTTGACGTTGGGGGCGGGTCCGCCTCCTCGCGGGCACGCACCCCACGCCAATGTCGGCTCCATGAGGTAGGGTGCCGCACGTGAAACCTTCGACGAACACGACTCCCCGTTGGATGCTGTACGGCGCCACCGGCTACACCGGCGTGCTCATCGCCGAGGAGGCGGTGCGCCGCGGACACAAGCCGGTGCTCGCCGGCCGCTCCCGCGACAAGCTCGCGCCCCTGGCCTCGCGGCTCGGGCTGGACATGGTGGCGGTGAGCCTCGATGACGCGCGCGGCCTGGTGTCCGCCCTGGAGGGCCTCCCGCTGGTGCTTCATGCCGCCGGCCCCTTCGTGCACACCAGCGAGCCCATGGTGCAGGCCTGCCTCGCCGCGCGCGCGCACTACCTCGACATCACCGGCGAGATTCCCGTCTTCGAGAACACCTTCCGCCATGACGCCGAGGCCAGGGGCCGCGGCGTGGTGCTGATGTCCGGCGTGGGCTTCGACGTGGTGCCCACCGACTGTCTCGCCCGCTACGTGGCGGAGAAGGTCCCCGGCGCGCACGAGCTGGACCTGGCCATCGGCGGCGTCGCCCGGGCGAGCGCCGGCACCGCCAAGTCCATGCTGGAGTCCGTGCCCACCGGCGCGGCCGTGCGCCGCGGTGGCCACCTCCAACCCTGGCCCATGGGCCTGGGCGTGCGCCGGGTGCGCTTCTCCGATCGCGAGCGCACCGCCATCCCCATCCCCTGGGGCGACCTGGTGACGGCGTGGCACTCCACCGGCATCCCCAACATCACCACCTACATGGCGCAGCCCGCCGTCGCGGCCCACTCGCTGCGCTACGCCTTCCCCGTCCTCCAACGGGTGCTGGCGGCGGAGCCGGTGCGCCAGCGGGTGTCGAAGCTCATCGAGACCCGGCTGCAGGGGCCGGACGAGTCCCTGCGCCAGCGGGCTCGCGCCCAGGTGTGGGCCCAGGCGCGCGCACCGGACGGGCGGCAGGCCGAGGCGTGGTTGGAGACACCCGAGGCCTACGCTTTCACCGCCAGGGCCGCCGTGCGCTCGGTGGAAGAGGTGCTGGCGGGCGAGCGGCGGGGTGCCTTCACGCCCGCCCACGCCTTTGGCCCCGACTTCGTCCTCTCCATCGAGGGGGTGCACCGGATGGAGGCGTACGCGTAGGGTTTCCCGTGGGCCGCCTACCCGACGGGCGGGGAGGCGGAGGGGGGCGCCGTAGGGGTCACCCCCACCCCAGCCGGTACCGGGGGGCCTCGCGCGCCAGGGGAGCGCATCCGGTATCCTGCGGCTCTCACGGGGGACGTCCCCTGTCGTGCCAGGTGCGCGGGCCGCTCCGGTCCGCTGAGGAAGGAGAGTCATGTCCAGGCGTTGCACGCCCCCAGCGGCCGCACGTGGAGCCATCCCGGGCCGAGTCGTTGGCGGGAGGTGGAGGCCATGACGTTCAAGCAGAAGGTCGTGCTCCTCCCGGTGGTGGCCACCGTCTTCCTCCTGCTCATCCTCGGCCTTTCCCTGGCGGTGAGCCGGGACGCCGGGCGGCTGGGCCAGCGCATCGCCGAGGGGTACACGCCCGCGCTCGCCTCGGTGCGGAGCCTGGAGGTCCTGGTGTCCTCGCTGCGGTGGGACCTGCGCGAGGCGTACGCGGCCCGGGACGTGGCGCGGCTGGCGTCGATGCGCGAGCAGGCGAAGTCCTTCGAGGAGACCCTGGCGCGCGAGGCGGGCAACCCGGTGCTGGATGAGGCCCGGCGCCAGTCCCTGCGCGAGGCCTTCGGTGCCTTCTGGACGCAGGGGCAGCGGGCCGTGGAGCTGGCGGCGCGTGAGGAGCCGGGCGCGGAGGAGTCCTTCCAACAGGCCCTGGTGCGCCACTCCACGCTGGAGCAGGTGCTGCGGGGGTCGGGCGAGTGGGCCCAGAACGGGCTGCGCGCCTCCTTCGGGGAGATGGAGCAGTTGCAGCGGCGGCGGCAGCGGTGGACGACCACGCTCGTGGTGCTGTGCATCCTCTCGCTGGCGGGACTGTCGTCCTGGCTGGCGCGGGGCGTGGTGGGGCCGCTGACCCGGCTGACGGAGGTGACCACGCGCATCGCCACCGAGGGAGACCTCACGCAGCGCATCGACGTGCGCTCCCAGGATGAGGTGGGCCAGCTGGCGCGGGGCATCGAGGCCCTGGTGACGCGGCTGCGCAAGGTGCCGTTGACGTTGCAGGGGGTGGTGGAGGAGCTGACGCAGGCGACGAAGCGGCTCACCGAGGCGAGCCAGGGACAGCTCAACTTCCTCAGCCACCAGTCGCGGAGCCTGTCCGAGGCGGGCACGACGATGAGTGAGATCGCCCAGACGTCGAACCTGGCGGCGAGCCGCGCGGAGATGGTGCTGAGGGTGGCGGCGCAGGCGGACCAGTTCAGCACCTCGGGGCGGCAGTCCATCGAGAGCAGCGCGCAGGGGTTGCAGCAACTGCGGGCGCGGGTGGAGGCGCTGATGCGCAGCGTGGCGCACCTGTCGGAGCAGGCGGCGCGCGCGGGTGAAATCATCGGCAGCGTGCGCGACCTGGCGGACCAGTCGAACGTGCTGGCGCTCAACGCATCCATCGAGGCGGCGCGCGCGGGCGAGGAGGGGCGCGGCTTCGCGGTGGTGGCGCGGGAGATGCGGGCGCTCAGTGGCCAGTCGGTGCAGAGCACGCAGCGCATCGGGAAGATCCTCCTGGAGATCAACCAGGCCATCCGGCGGGCGGTGTCCATCGCCGAGCAGGACAGCCAGGAGATGGAGGCGGGCATCACCCAGGTGCTCACGTCGGCGGACAAGCTGCGGGAGATCACCACGGTGGTGCACGAGAGCAGCCAGGCGGCCAAGCAGATCGTCGCGTCGGTGACGCAGCAGAACGCGGGCATCGCGCAGATGACGGACGTGATGACCACGCTGTCTCAGATGATGGGCGACGTGGTGGAGTCGACGATGAGCGCGGAGGAGGCGGTGGTGCAGGTGAACGCGACGCTCGAGCGGCTCAAGCAGGTGGTCTCCAGCTTCCGCGTGTAGGACAGGAGAGGGCTCCCATGCGCAACAGGACTCCCGGGACGTGGACCCGTTCCGTCACGTTCATGGCCGCGACGCCCGTGCTGGGCCTGTTGCTCTCGTGCGCGACGGGCTCCCCGAGCCCGGGCGGGAGCTCGCTCCACGCGCCGCGTGCGCTCTCCGTCGAGCCGCTGATGTGCTCGAGCTGCACCGGCGACATCGCCCGGACGGAGCGGGCGCGCGAGGTCATCGAGGACGCGGCGGCCTTCCGGAAGGCGTTCCTCGACTCCGCCCATGAAGGGATGGCGGTGCCCGAGGTCGACTTCTCGCGGTTCGTCGTCGTCGCCGTGTGGATGGGGCAGCAGTCGGACTGTGGCTCGGGGATCTCCATCTCCAGCGTGAAGGAGACCGGGAGCCGGGTGGAGGTCGAAGTGACGTCCTCCCTCACCGGGAACTGCCCCGCGGGTGACGCGATCTCGTACCCCTTCTGCTTCGTCAAGGTGGAGCGGGTGGCGAAGCCCCATGTCTTCCTGGAGAAGACCGAGACGCGCGTCTGCGAATGAGCACACCTCCTCGTTTTCGTGCGCCCGGACGCGCCGGGTTGGGCTAACCAGCGGGTATGACCCCACGTCCCCCGCCCACCTGGAATGTCCTGCCGCACGGACCCCTGGAGCAGCTCTCCGAGAACCTCTGGCGCGTGGAGGGCGCGCTGCCCAACATGTCCCTCAAGCGGGTGATGACCGTGGTGCGCCGGGACGACGGGACGCTGGTCATCCACAACGCCATCGCCATGGAAGAGCCCCTCCAGCGCCAGCTGGAGGCGTTGGGGCCGCTCACCTTCCTCATCGTGCCCAGCGGGGTCCACCGGCTGGATGCACCGGCCTACAAGCAGCGCTACCCCTCCCTTCAGGTCTTCGCTCCCTCGGGCGGGCGCGGCAAGGTGGAGGAGAAGGTGCCGGTGGATGGCACCTATGAGGACTTCCTCCACGGCGAGGACGTGCGGCTGGAGATGCTGCACGGAATCAAGGATGCGGAGGGGGCGATGCTGGTGCGGTCCAAGGATGGCACCACGCTCGTGTTGAATGACGTCGTCTTCAACATGGACCGCAAGCGCGACGTGCTCGGCTTCCTCTTCACCTCCGTCCTGGGCTCCGCGCCGGGGCCCCGGGTGTCCCGCCTCTCGAAGCTGCTCCTCGTCAAGGACTCACGGGCACTGCGGGCCGACCTCGAGCGCTATGCCGCCCTGCCGGGGCTCGTGCGCCTGATCGTCTCGCACGAGAAGGTCGCCTTCGGGAGCGACGCGGCCCAGGCCCTGCGCCAGGCGGCGGCCTACCTTCGCTGACGCCGGATCAACCCCGCCGCTCCGAGCCGGACCGGCCCCAGCCACCGCGGGACAGCAGCGCCCAGGGCAGGGCCACGGCGCCCACCGCGCCGACGAGCCCCAACCAGGGCCACGGTGTGGCGAGGAGCGGAGCGACGCGCGCGCGCAGCGCGGGAGGCACCTGCGCCGCCACCATGAAGCAGGCGGTGCCGAGCACGAACCCGCCGAACCCCTTGCGCAGCGAGCCCGGCGAGACGCGGCCCGCGAGCCGCCCTCCGAGGAAGCTGCCCGCGATGGCGGTGGCGAGCACGGCGGCGGTGAGTGCCCACGGCAGGTCCACGTGCCCCAGGTGCCCGAGGAGCCCCGCCGCGCACTGGAGCGAGATGACGACGAGCGAGGTGCCCATGGCGACGGGCGTGGGCAATCCCACCAGCACGAGCGCGGGGACGATGAGGAAGCCGCCTCCCGCGCCCACGAGTCCCGACAGCACACCCACGGCGGCGCCCTGGGCGAGCACGCGCGGCACGGGCAGGTGCAAGGGCTGCTCGGGCACGGGGCTCACCAGGGGGGCCGGGGCCTCCTTGCGCCGCAGCATGGCCACGGCGGCGGCGAGCATGGCGGCGGAGAAGAGGAGCAGCAGGACGCCCGAGGGGAGGAACCGGGCCACGCGCCCGCCGAGGAAGGCACCCATCATGCCCCCGGCGCCGAAGACGAAGGCGGTGCGCCAGCGCACCCGGCCGGCGCGCGCGTGCATCACGGCGGCCGAGGCGCTGGTGAGGCCCACCACCACCAGGGACATGGCGATGGCCGTCTTCGGCTCGACGCCGAGGACGTAGACCAGCAGGGGCACGGTGAGGATGGAGCCTCCGCCGCCCAGCAGCCCCAGCAGCACGCCGATGAGCAGCGAGGCGGCGATGCCGAGCACCATCATGTGGAGCGGACCTCCGGGCGCGCCACGGCGAGCCGGTCACGGCACTCGCGCAGCACGCGCTCGAGGGCAGCGGGGTCCTTCGCCGCCACCTGGCCGGCCATCTGCATCAGCTCGAGCACCGAGAGGAGCCGGGCGTGCTGGCCGCCGTGCGCCTCGAGCAGCACGTGCGGGGATGAGGCGGGTGCCGCTCCGCCCAGCTCCCGCGTCCGCGCGAGCAGCTCGTCGAGCACGTCCGCCACGCGGAGGGCGGGAGGAGGCGCGGCGCGGACCGCGGGCAGCTCCGCCTCGTTCCACGCGAGCATCCCCCCGCGCATGTTCATCACCCGGTCGAAGCCCCGGCGCGCGAGCTGCGCGGCGGCCCTGGCCGAGCGGCCTCCGGAGCGGCACACCATCACCAGCTCCGAATCCCGGGGCCACTGTCCGGCTCGCTCCTCCACCACCCGCAGGGGTACGAGCTCCGCGCCCGCGATGTGGCCGAGGATGCCGTCGAACTCGGACGGCTCGCGCACGTCCACCAGCCGGACCTCGGCATGCCACATGGCCACGGTGCCCACGTCCACGTCCCGGTAGCCATCCGCGTGAGGGATGCCCTTCTCGTACAAGGCGCTCATCGGGTGTCCTTCCCTGTGCTGGGGCGTCACGCCTGGGCCTGGGGGACGGGTTTGCCGCAGGAGCGGTTGGCGGGCACCGCCACCTCGAGCTTCTTGGGCGGCGCCAGCTTGCGGTTGTTCATGAACTCGATGAACGCCTCGCGGCTCCGGCCCACGAACCTCGGGTTGTGGCGCTTCTCCTCGCCCACCGTGCTCATCGTCAGGCCCGCGTAGTCGTGGCCCGGGTAGACCTCGGTCTCCTCCGGCAGGGTGAAGAGCTTGCCGGTGATGGAGTCGTAGAGCTGGCCGGCGTTCCCATTCTGGAAGTCGGTGCGGCCACAGGCGCGGATGAGGAGCGCGTCGCCCGTGAAGAGCTTGTTGCCCACGAGGAAGCTCAGGCTGTCATCCGTGTGGCCCGGCGTGGCGAGCACCTGGATGCTCAGGCCGCCCAGCCGCACCACGTCGCCATCCTTCACCTGCTGGTCCACGCACGGCGCCCCCGAGGGACTCGCCGCCACCCGCGCTCCCGTCAGCTCGCGCAGCCTGCCCGCCCCGGTGACGTGGTCCGCGTGCACGTGCGTCTCCAGCACCCGCGTCAGTTTCAGGCCCAGCTCCGTGACTACCTTCAGGTCCCGCTCCACCTGCTCCAGCACCGGATCGATGAGCGCCGCCTCGTGCGTGCTCTCGTCTCCGATGAGGTAGGTGTACGTCCACGTCTCCTGGTCGAACAGTTGCCGGAAGATCATCTCGAGGGGCCCTCCACCGTCGGGGTTGTGATTCTCCCGAGGCGGATTGCGAGCACCGTGCCAGCGCACCCCTCTCCCTCTGGGAGAGGGGACGGGGGTGAGGGTTTTCCCTCTGCCACGGTGGACCCGTGGGGAGCGTGGGGTGCGCGGATGACGCTGGGAAGACCCTCACCCTGGCCCTCTCCCAGAGGGAGAGGGGATGACCACTGAAACACCGTGTGACACTCCCTGAAACACCCTGAAACGCTTCAGCGCTTCGCGGTGTCCCCCGCGGCCTTGAGACGGCGCCAGAGGGTCACCCGGCTGATGCCCAGCATCCGCGCGGCGACGGTGTGGTTGCCTCCCGCTCGCGCCAGGGCGGCTCGGAGCCCGGCCGGGTCGTGGTTGTCTCCCGAGGGGCTCGGAATGGCCGGACGCGGCTCGGTGAACTCGGGGGGCAGGTCCGCCTCGTGCAGCACCGGGCCCTCTCCGATGACGTACGTGTACTCCATCACGTTGCGTAGCTCGCGCACGTTGCCCGGCCAGCCGTGGGACTCCAGCAACTGCCGGGCGCCGGGGGAGAAGCGCTCCACCCGCCGCGGACCGTTCTGCTCCAGCTCGTCGAGGAAGCGCCGCGCCAGCGGGAGGATGTCCCCACGGCGCTCGCGCAGCGGTGGCAGGAAGAGCGGCACCACGCGCAGCCGGTACATCAGGTCCGCGCGGAAGCGGCCCGCCTCCACCTCGCGCCGCAGCGGCCGGTGGGTGGCGGCGACGATGCGCACGTTCACCGGCACCGGCGAGCGCCCTCCCACGGGGATGATGGAGCGCGTCTCCAGCACCCGCAGCATCTTCCCCTGCAGCTCCAGGGGAATCTCCCCCACCTCGTCCAGGAAGAGCGTGCCCCCATCCGCCAGGCGGAAGTGGCCCGGGCTGTCGCGCACCGCGCCCGTGAAGGCGCCGCGCACGTGGCCGAACAGCTCACTCTCCAGGAGGCTGGGGGGCAGGGCGGCGCAGTTGATGGCGCGGAAGGGACCCTTCCGCCTCTCGGAGATGGCGTGCAGCGCGTTGGCCACCAGCTCCTTGCCCGCGCCGGACTCGCCGCGCACCAGCACGCTGGACTCGGTGCGCGCCACCTTCTCCACGATGCGGAAGAGGCGCTTCATCCCCGGATCCCTCGTCCACATGCCGTGGAACGTCTCCTCGCCCTCCGCGACCGCCTCCACCTCCTCCCCCACCAGCACCGCCCACCCGAGCCGTTTCTCCCCTTGATTCAAGGTGATGGCGCGCACCCTCACCCGGCGCGCCCGTCCACCCGCCTTCAACGTGGCCTCCACCTGCCGGCCCTGCGAGAGCAGCGTCTCGAACCCCCTGGCTCCCTCGGGCAGCGAGAGCACCTCCGCCAGGGGTGTCCCCGGACGGACGGTGGCGGGGCCCAGGCGCGCCTCCGCCTCGGGCGTGGCCGCCGTCACCCGCTGGTGCGCGTCGACGAGGAGCACGGGACCCGCGAGGGCCTCCAGGGCGGGAAGCACCAGCGGGGAACCAGAGGAGGGCGGAGGGCGCGAGGCGGGCATGGGGCGGACGGGGTGAAACACCGTGTTTCAACCCGTTTCATAACCGCTCCGTGCCTGAAACGCCTCCCCGGAGGGCCGCTACGCGCGCCCGCGCAGCATCAGTTGCCAGTAGAGCTTCGGCAACCCGTACTTCTTGAGCAGCCACATGTCATGCCGCTCCTTGAGGGTGTCGATGAGCGGGATGCTGGGCGTGGGCTTGCCGTCGTAATCGAACTCGGCGAGCAGCAGCCGGCCATAGCCGGTGGTGAGCGGGCAGGATGCGTACCCGTCGTACTTCGCGGTGGGGGCGCGGCCGGCCATGACGGCGAGCAGGTTCTCCACCAGCACGGGGGCCTGCTTGCGGATGGCGGCGCCGGTGCGCGAGGTGGGGAGATCCGACGCATCTCCCAGGGCGAACACCTCCGGGTAGTCCGGGTGCTGCAGCGTGTACTTGTTCGCCTTCACCCAGCCCTTCGTGCCTCCGTCCTGCCAGGCCAGCGGGCTGCGCTTGATGAAGTCCGGCGCGCTCTGCGGTGGGCACACGTGGAGGATGCCGTAGGGGATGACCACCTCCTCGGTGCCCCCGTCCGCCAGCGCGCGCTTGAAGACGGCCTCGTTCCTGTCCCCGCGCACCTCGACGAGGTCGTGCTGGAAGCTCGTGTCGATGCCGTAGCGCTTCACCACCTGCTCGAGCACCGCGGCGAACTCCTTCACGCCGAAGATGACCTTGCCCGCCGAGGCGAAGATGACCTTCGAGGCTTCGAGGATGCCTCGCTTCCGGAAGTGGTCCGCGGCCAGGTACATGATCTTCTGCGGCGCGCCCGCGCACTTCACCGGGGTGGCCGGGTGCGTGAAGAGGGCCGTGCCTCCCTGGAAGCCGCGGATCATCTCCCACGTCTTGGGCGCGTAGCGCACGTCGTAGTTGCTGGAGACATTGGGCCGCTCCTCCAGCGCCTCGCGCAGGCCCTTCACCTTGCCCCAGTCGAGCTGGATGCCGGGCGCCACCACCAGGAAGTCATAGCTGATCCGCTTTCCTCCCCGGGTGCTCACCACCCGGGCGATCGGATCCACCTCCTCGGCCCAGTCGCGGATCCACGTCACGCCCTTGGGGATGTAGTGGGCCTCGTCGCGGATGGTGTCCTCGACGCGGGCCTCGCCGGCGCCCACCAGCGTCCAGAGCGGCTGGTAGTAGTGGTGCGTGCTGGGCTCCAGCACGGCCACGTCCTTCTGCCCGGCGTGCGCCAGACGCGCCGCCACGCTGATGCCGGCCGTGCCTCCTCCGATGATGACGACCCGGTGCCGCTCGGTGCCCGGCTCCCGCGCCACTGGCACCATCACCGGATCCTTGCAGACGTGCGGAGTCATCGCCTCGCTCATCTCGTCCTCCCGCCCCTCCGGGGCAATCGTGGCCTTCGAATCCTCAACGGTATCCCCGTCATGGAGACACGAACACGCGATGAGGGGTTGCAGACCTCATGCCATTGTCCGGCGCAAGGCGGTCGGAGTGTTGGTGGGCGATGTTTCCCGCCGGGAATGTTTCACGGTGTTTCACCGCGCCCGGAGGTGTTTCCGAGCCAGGGGGGCGGTCGGGCAGTCTCCATCCTCACGGCTTCCGCGGGGCCTCTCCACCTTGAGAAGGGGGGAACATGTGGGAGGCGCTGGGGGACTCGGAAATGAGCGGGGACGACTTGGGGATGTCCGGGCAGGAGGTTCAGCTCAGGAGGTCGGACGGCTCCCTCCGCGAGGAGGCTGGGTCCGAGGACTCGTTCCTGAGGCGGGTGCTCATCGCCGAGCCGAAGCACCGGCTGCCAGAGCCCGGGGAGCGGCTCGGGGGCTCGGATGGCCGCCGGTACAGCGTCCTGGAGTGGATGGGGAGAGGCGGGATGGGGCAGGTGTTCCGCGCGCGCGACGAGGTGCTGCACCGCGAGGTGGCGCTCAAGTTCCTCCTGTCCCGCTCGGGCCAGGAGGAGGATGCGCTGCGGGAAGCGCGGGCGGTGGCGAGGCTGGACCACGAGAACATCGTCCGCATCTTCGACGTGTCCGAGTGGTACGGGACCCCCGGGGGACCGGGCCTTCCCTTCCTGGTGATGGAGTGTCTGGAGGGCGAGTCGCTCGCCGCGTTGTTGAAGCGGGGCACGCTGGAGGTCGGGCGCTCGCTGGACATCCTGGAGGGCATCACCGCGGGCCTGGCGCACGCGCACGAGCGGCAGCTCGTCCACCGCGATCTCAAGCCCAGCAACGTCTTCCTCACGCGGCAGGGCGGGGTGAAGCTGCTCGACTTCGGCCTGTCGCACCTCACGCTGGCCGGTGCCGGGGACGCGCCGCACCTGCCCTCCTCGGGAACGCCGGCCTACATGGCGCCGGAGCAGTGGCGGGGCGAGCCCCAGGATGCGCGCACGGATGTCTGGGCGGCGGGGGTGGTGCTCCACGAGATGCTGACCGGCGGGCTGCTCCACGCGAGTGACACGCTCGCCGGGCTGCGTGACTGGGTGATTTCTCCCGAGCCGGTGCCTCCGGTGCGGGCGTGCCGGCCGGAGGTGCCTCGGGAAGTGGAGGCGCTGCTGGCCACGGCACTCGCCAAGGACCCGGCGCGGCGCTTCCGCTCGGCGCTGGAGCTGCGCGAGGAGCTGCGCGAGCTGAGGGCCCGGCTCCGCCCCGAGGGCGAGCCGTCGCGGACCGCCTCGCCCGATCGCCGGCAGGTGACGCTGGTGGCCATCCTCCTGTCGGGACTCGCCCAGGGGAACGCGTCGCTCGACGCCGAGGACGTGAGCGAGCTGGAGACGGTCTTCCACGGGGCCTGCGCGGAGGTCATCGAGCGGCATGGCGGCTCCGTGGCGATGTCGATGGGAGGCGAGGTGCTCGCGAGCTTCGGCTCCTCGCGAGGACGGGAGGACGACTCGGAGCGCGCGGTGCATGCCGGGCTGGGCCTCACCCGGGAGCTGCGCGACACCCTGCGGCGCGAGCTGCCGCACCTGCCGCTCGCGGGCCTGTCGGTGCGGGCCGGCATCCACACGGACCTGATGGCGGTGGGGACGCGCGCGTTGCAGGGCGAGGCGCCGAAGGTGGCCGCGTGGCTCTCCCGCCTGGCGGAGCCCGGAGGCGTCGTCCTCGGCGAGACGTCCTGGAAGCTCGTGCGCGGGGCCTTCGACACCGAGCCGCTCGGCTCCCACCTCTTCGAGGGGCTGTCGGGGCCCGTGCGGCTCGAGGTCCACCGCGTGCTGCGCGAGCGGGAGGGGGACTCGCGGTTCACCCGGGCACTCGGGGCCGTGCGCCTGTCGCCGCTGGTGGGACGGGAGCGGGAGCTGGAGCGGCTCGAGGCGCTGTGGGAGCAGGCCCGGAGCGGGCGGGGCGCCTTCGTGCTGGTGAGCGGCGAGGCGGGCATCGGCAAGTCCCGCCTCATCCAGGCGCTGTGCGAGCGGGTGGCGCCAGAGTCACCCCTGCTGCTGCGCGTGCAGTGCTGGTCCCGGTTCAGCACGCACGCCCTGCACCCGGTCATCGGGCTGCTCCAGAACGTGGCGCGCTTCGGAATGGAGGCGTCTCCTCCGCGGAGCATGCGCGAGCTGGAGGAGCGGCTCCGGCCGATGGGTCTGTCCCGGGAGGACACGCACCTGCTGGGGCTGCTGCTGGCGCTGCCCGTGCCCGAGGACTCGCCCGTCCTTCAGCTCACGCCCGAGGAGCGCAAGGAGAAGACCTTCGAGACGCTGGTACGCGTCATGTTGAGTGGCGCTTGCCGTCAGACACCGACGCTGCTGGTCGTGGAGGATCTGCACTGGGCCGACTCCGGCCTGCTCGAGTTCCTGGGCTTCCTCCTGGAGCGCGTGGGTGAGGCGCGGCTCCTCGTCGTCCTCAGCACCCGACCGGAGCTCCAGCCGCGCTGGCCCCAGTGGCCGTGGTTCCACCGGCTCGCGTTGGAGCGGCTGCCGGCGGGGCTCGCGGCGATGCTGGCGAAGGAGGTGGCCCGGGAGCGCTCGCTGCCAGAGGAGACGGTGCAACGGCTGGTGAGCAGGACGGATGGCATCCCGCTCTTCATCGAGGAGATGACGCGCATGGTGCTGGAGGGCGGGGCGGAGGCGTCCATCCCGGTCACCCTGCACGAGTTGTTGCTGGCGCGGTTGGACCTGCTGCCCTCGCGCCAGAAGGCACTGGCCCAGCTGTGCGCCGTGGTGGGGCGCGACTTCTCGCGGGCCCTGCTGGCGGCGCTGACGGGGCGGGAGGACACCTCGCTGGAACGCGAGCTCCTGGGGTTGATGGAGGCGGGACTGCTCCAAGAGGAGACGGGGGCGGGTGGCGAGCCCGGGTACCAGTTCCGGCACGTGCTCATCCAGGAGGCGGCGTGGCAATCCCTTCCACGCCATGTCCGCAGGCAGCACCACCGGCACATCGCACGGGTCCTGGAGGAGCGCTTCCCCGAGGTGGGGAAGACGCGGCCGCAGGTGCTCGCCCAACATTACATGGAAGCGGGAGAGGCCGGTCCGGCCATCCGCTACGGTGTCCGGGCCGGACAGCTCGCCAGCCAGCGCTCGGCGTTCGTGGAGGCGAAGCACCAGCTCGAACAGGCGCTCAAGCTGTTGCCGTACCTGACGGATGACCGCCAGCGCCTGCTCGAGGAGCTGAATCTGCTGAGCGCGCTGTCCATTCCGCTGACGCACCTGCATCGCTTCGACTCGCCCGAGCTGGAACGGCTCTTCTCCCGGATCCGCGAGCTCTTCAGGAAGCTGGGCGAGGAACTGCCGCGAACGGAGCTGTCCTACTGGGCGCCCCTCGCCTTCGCGTATGCGCGGGCGGAGTTCGGGCGCGTCTGGGAGCTGGCGGGCATGTTCGCGGACGTGGGAGAGCGCCAGCACAGCCCGGAGCTGTGCTCGGTGGGCCACCGGATGATGGGCACCTGCCTCTTCACCTGGGGGCAGCCGAGGGCGGCCCTGATGCACATCGAGCGCGCCGTGGCCTCGGTGCCTCTGGAGCTCGAGCAGCTCGAGCGGATGGCCCTCCAGCACGGATGCGAACCGAGGACCGCGGCGCTGGCCTTCGGGTCCGTCATCGAGTCTGTCCTCGGCGAGTGCGCGCAGGCCCGCCAGCATGGCGGCGAAGCGCTGGAGCTGGCCGGACGCGTCCGCCATCCCCATACCCAGGCGTATGCGATGACCTACGTCGCCCTGGCCTGTCAGGTCCGCCATGACGTGCGGGACTGCCTGAAGTGGGCGGAGCGGGCCGCGGAACTCTCCCGGGAGCAGGACTACAAGGTCTGGTGGCTCTGGTCGAGGATCCTCACGGGATGGTGCTGGTCCGAGCAGGGAAGGACCCGGGAGGGGAGCGAGGTCATTCGTGAGGCGTTCGTGCTCTGGAGGGGGCAGGGGATTCGAGGAGGGATGGCCTACAACCTGGGGCTGCTCGCGGAGAGCCTCTGGCGGCTGGGACGGGGGCGGGAGGGGCTGGAGGTGGCGCACGAGGCGCTGGAGGTGATGAAGACCCTTGGGGAGCATGCAGGAGAGCCGGAGTTGCACCGCGTGCGGGGCGAGCTGCTGCGGCTGGAGGGGAAGGAGCATGAGGCGGGGCGGGCCTTCCTCCAGGCCATCGAGGTCGCGCGCCATCAGGAGGCCGGGCTCCTGGAGCTGCGCGCGACGGTGGGGCTGAGCCGCCTGCTGCGGGACCATGGCCGGCGGAAGGTGGCGAGACGTCTGCTGTCACGGGCCTACGCGCGGTCCAGGGCGGGCGGGGATTCGGTCGACCTCTGGGAGGCGCGGATGCTCCTGGATGCACTCCAGGCAGGCGGACCGGAGCTGGCGCACCAGCCCTCCCGGACATAGGGGGGCCGGGCGGGCTCGCTCCAGGCTTCCCGGAAGCTGGGGTGGTTGTCCTGCTGACGCGGCGTGCCGAGAGTTCGACACACGGAGGTGAACTCTCGTGGGAATGTTGCTGGACGGAGAGTGGCGTACGGACTGGTACGCCCCGGACGAGGCCGGACGCTTCGTGCGTCCACGAACGCGCTTCCATGACAGGGTCTCGGCGAGCGGAGAAGGACGCTTCCCGGCGGAAGCGGGCCGCTATCACCTGTATGTCTCGTATGCCTGCCCGTGGGCGTCGCGCACGCTCATCATCCGCAAGCTGAAGGGGCTGGATGGGGCGGTGGGCGTCACGGTGGCGGACCCGAGGATGGGGCGCGACGGGTGGCGCTTCGGGGGCTGCTATCCGCGCGCGAACGAGGACAAGCTCAACGGCACGCACTTCCTGCGCGAGCTGTACCAGCGGGCGGACCCGCACTACTCGGGGCGGGTGACGGTGCCGATCCTCTGGGACGCGCGCGAGCGGACCATCGTGAACAACGAATCGCGCGAGCTGTTGCGGATGCTGGACACCGAGTTCGACGCGTTCGCCGAGCATCCGGTGACGCTGTGGCCGGAGGGGCTGCGCGACCAGGTGGACGCCACCATCGACGCGCTCTACGAGCCGGTGAACAACGGGGTCTACAAGGCGGGCTTCGCGACGAGCCAGGGGGCGTACGAGCTGGCATGCCGTGAGCTGTTCTCCGCGCTGGAGCACTGGGAGGGGGTGCTGGACCGGCAGCGCTACCTGTGCGGCGAGGTGCTCACGGAGGCGGACATCTGCTTCTACACGACGCTGGTGCGCTTCGACCTGGTCTACTACTCGCACTTCAAGTGCAACCTGTCGCGGCTCCAGGACTACCCCAACCTGTGGAACTACCTGTTGGACCTGTACCAGACGCCCGGCTTCGCGGAGACGACGAACGTCGACCACATCAAGGTGCACTACTACTGGAGCCAGGACACGGTGAACCCCTCGCGCATCATCCCGATGGGGCCGGCGGTGGACCTGTTGGCGCCGCACAACCGGGACCGGCTGGGCCCGAGGATGTTGGCACCGGCACCGGGAATCACGCGCCACTGAGCCACAACCCAACCCCTCTCCCTCTGGGAGAGGGACGGGGTGAGGGTATAAAGCATCCCGGGTTCCCCCCGCGGCCCCGAACTGGTGCACAGTACGGAGGCACCTCGGGGGGAAACACATACATGGGACGCCTCTCCATCCTGTCGACACTGGTGGGCACGAGCTTCGCCACGGCCGCGCGACGCATGAAGCGGGGACCGCTGCGGCCCGGGTGGAGCTTCAAATCGACGCACACCGCATCGTCGAGAAGGCGCGGGCCGCGGGCGTCCGGACGCACCTGGAGGTGTGGCCGGAGATGATCCACGACTTCCAGACCTTCGGTGAGGGCTTCCCCGAGGCCGTGCGCGGCACCGCGAAGCTCTGCGAGCACCTCCGCGGACTCCTGGATGAAGGCGGACCGCACCCGGAGTAGAATGGGGCTGGTCTTCTCATCCTCGTGCGCTCTGGGAATCGTGGCGGACGGGGTGCGCACTGTTGGTCCTCCGACGCGGAGCGCGCACGACGCTCGGGAAAGTGCCGAGGGGGGATTGCCGGTATTGCGTGTGTTGCCGATATATCTGGGCCTGTAAGGGGAGGGCCGGGTGGGTACGTCCCCGGGGAATCATGAGGGCAGGGGGCCCTTCGTGTGTTCTGGGTTCACGCCCCATCTGGGAACCACATCATGGCCAGGCATCGAAGCAGGCGCACTCCCCACGAGGACACCCGGGTCTCCGGGCTGGTCGTCCAACTGCTCACGACCGAGTGGACGAAGGAATCTCGTGGAGGACCCGGCGCGCGGACGCGCAACGCGACGCCCCCGGCCCTGGTGCTTCCCAAGGTCTGGACTCAGCCCGAGGACGCCTCGTTCCGGCTGCACCACGTCTACTTCTCCGAGCAGCGCGGCTTCCTGCCTCGCCAGTGGACGGACGTGCGCAGGGGCAAGCACTTCGTCGAGGTGGAGGCCTTCCGCGTCGAGCAGGTGGAGGCTGGCGTCCGGGTGCTGCTCGACCACGGCAAGATGGGACTGCCGGGCTCGCGCGAGTGGAGCGGGATGGCGCGGGGGCAGCGCCACGAGGAGCTGTTCCGCCTGTCTCCCGGCGAGTGGGGGCGCGGCGTCTACAACGAGCGCATCCAGTACTGGGAGACAGGGCACTGGGGCTACTGCAAGCACGTGCTCAACGTCGGGATGTTGGAGGCCGCGGACCTGGATGTGTTTCTGTCGACGAGGCCCGACCACGAGGCCATCCGTGAGTACCTGTTGAGGCAGGCGGGACCGGCCTCCTCGGGGTCGGGTTCCTCGCGCCTCCACGTCGCGGCTTCGTGAGGCGCGGCCGGGGGCTCGGGTGAGGGCACGGGAACGCGTACCCTCACCCCGACCCTCTCCCGGAGGGAGAGGGAGGAGTTGTTTGTTGGGGAGTTGTTTCTCGAGGAGTTACTTCTTGAAGATGCCCTTGAGGCGCTTCTTCGCTTCCTCCTCGGCCCTCTTGCGTGCGGCCTCCGCTTCCTGCCGGGCCCGCTCCTCCGCCTCACGCTGACGTTTTTCCGCCTCGGCGCGTGCCGCTTCCTTCGCCGCGTCCGCGCCCCCGGTGATGACCTTCCCCACCGTCTTGCCCTTCTCACCCAGCAGCTCCGTCGCCGCGGTCGCCGCCGCCATCTTCGCGATCGCCGTCACCGCCGGCTTCACGTCCAGCCCCGTCACCTGCGGGCTCCACGCCTTGCCCGTCAGCTTCACCGCCACCGGCAGCGGCTCGGTCGGCACCGCCTTGCCCAGCGTCATCCGCTGCACCAGCGGCGGCCCGAGGTTCACCGTCCCCGCCAGGTCCAGCGTCCCGTCCAGCCCGATGCCTCCATCGAAGCTCATCGCCACGTCCGGCCGCGTCCAGGTGATCGGCTTGGACAGCTGCGCCACGCCGTTCTTGATGGTCACCCCGAACGGCAGCTGCTCCGCGAGCTGCGTCACGCCCTCGTCCGTCAGCACCTTGCCCGCGAAGGGCAGTGCCTTCACCAACGGCCCGGACACCGCCGCCGGGATGTCTATTCCGGAGAACGCCCCGCCCAGCAGGTTGCCCTGGATGGCTCCGCCGAGCCGCTGCTTCAGGCTCTCCATCTCGTAGCCCACGCCCGTCAGGTTCAGCTGGCCGTCGAACTTCCCGTCCAGCACCTTCTTGGGCACCCGCTTGGACATCGCCTGCGCCACGTCCATGCCCCGCACCTCCGCCTTCAGCTCGAAGGGCCGCTGCGCCGGCTCGGGCCCCAGCCGCACCGAGCTCCCTCCCGCCGACACCGTGCCGCCGTAGATGCCCGTGGTGAACCGCTCCACCGTGATGAGGTCGTCCACCATCTTCAGCTCGGCCACCATGTTGGACAGGTCCATCTCGTTCATCCGCAGCGCGCCAATCTCGAAGAGCATGTCCCCGCGCATGCCGTTGAAGCGCTTGGGATCCTCCGGCCCTTCCTCCTCCACGGGCGCGCCGCCGGTCACGGAGGCGATCTCCTCGTCCGTCATCAACAGCTCGTCCGCGTTCAGCCGGGGGCTCTTGAGCGCCAGGGCGAACGTCGTCGTCTGCTTCGCGCCCTGGCCCGCCAGCGCCACCGACGCCGTCCCCGCCAGCGTCGAGTCCAGCAGCGCCACGTTCAGCCGGCTCAGGTCCACCTTCATCGGCCTCTTGCCACTCTCCGGCTGGTACGTGCCCGCAGTGTCCACCGTGAACGTCTGCCCGGGGCGCTTGTCCAGCAGCAGCCCCGGCCGCATGTCCACGCCCGCCAGGTCCGCCTTCGCGTCGAAGCGCAGCGCGCCCCCGCTGGCCGCCGCGCCCGTGAGCCGCGCCGTCAGCCGCATGGGCGTGCCCGCCTCCTTGGAGAGCTGCTCGGGGATGCGCAGCCGCACCGGCGTCAGGTCCACCTCCGCCGTCAGCGCCTGCGACTGCTGCGTGCCTCCGCCCCTCACCACCAGCCCGATGGGGCCCGCCACCTGGTTGGCCAGCTGCTTGCGCAGCGGCGGGTAGTACTCGGCCAGCACCGCGGGGTCCAGGTTCTGCCCCACCAGCTCGAAGTCCTGCATCGCGGGCGTCTCGGTGAGCAGTCCCTTCACCTGTCCCTTGCCGGTGAGGCGCGCCGGGCCGAGCTCCATCAGCAGCTTCTGGAGCGTGAGGTCACCCGTCTTCATGTCGCCCGTCACGTCCGTGTCCAGCACCACGTCGAGCGCCTTGCCGCCCTCGGCTCCCGCGAAGCGCAGGCCCTCCGCGCGCAGCCCGCCCTTGAGGTTCGTGGGCCCGTTGCCGCCGGGCACCGCCGCGCCCAGATCCGCCGTCCAGTCCGCCTGCACCTTGCCCGCCTGCAGCCCCACGTCCGGCCCGAGGAAGGGCCCCAGCGGGGAGAGGTCGATGGGCTCGGCCTTCAACACCACGCGCTCGGGCACCGGGATGAGCGAGGCCGGCAGCGGCGCCGTCTTCACCGTCACGTGCAGGTTCTGCTGCTGCGCCAGCACCGCGGCGTGGAGCGCCACCTCCAGGGGCTGGCCCGCGCGCAGGTCCTTCACCTCGATGTCGAGGTCGGAGATGGCCAGCTCGCGTGCCTGGGCCCCGCCGCTCTGGTCGATGAAGCGGATGATGGCGTCGGTGAGCGCCGCCCGGTCCACGCGCACGCCCGACAGGTCCGTCGGCTTCTCCTCGGCGGGAGGCTCCTCTTCCTGGGGTTGCTGTTGGGCGAGCTTCTCCTGCAACCGGGAGACGTTGGTGGTGCCGTCCGGCAGCCGGACGACGTTGACGGTGAGGCCGTTCACCTCGGCGTTCTTCACCTGGATGTCCTTGCCGCGCGAGGTGAGGGCGGGCCAGAGCGCCACGCTCACGTCCACCCGCTTCAGCTCCGCGAGGGGCACCTGCTCACCCTCGGCGGCGCCCACCCCCACGTCCTCCACCTTCACGCCCAGATAGGGGACGAGCTTGGTGGAGATGTCTCCAATCGTCACGGGCCGGCCGAGCTGCTGCGAGTACTTCGCGGCCTCCGTGCGGGCGGTCTGGAGCAGGAAGGCGTCGAGCCGCCACAGGGCGACGGCCACGACCAACACCAGGAACAGGACGATGCCGCCCAGGACATAGGGCCAGCGCTTCTTCTTCGGCTGCTGTTCGGACATCTCTCGGTACCTCCTCCAGCGAGCGGGCCTCGGGGGAATGCACGGAGCTCGGGCTGGACAGCGGGCCCACCCTTAGCCCAGTGGGGCCTTTCCCGCACGTTCCTCGCGCATGGGCTCGGGCTGGACGTTGAAGATGGCATTCATGGGCTTGGACGCCACGGGGCCGCGGACATGCACCGCGGCCCGTCTACTGCTGCCCGCCCGGTTGCACCGCGGGCGTCCATTGGAGGGGCCCGACCGGCGCCACTCGCCCCCCCAGGCTTCCGGTGCGCAGCGTGCGTCCCTGCGTGTCGAGCACCTCGAGGCGGCCGTCGACCTTCCCGAGGAGCTGTCCTTTGCTCAGGTCCACCAGCGCGCCCTGGATGGAGACGAGGTTCCCCGCGGCCTGGATTCCGTAACCCTCCACGGGGCCCAGCTCCCGCTTCTCTCCGGTGGCGACATCCAGGAACCACAACTTCTTGGGGGCGCCGGTCTCGGCGGCCTGGACCACCAGGGCGCGGGTTCCATCGGTGTAGTGCACCTCTCCCGGCATGGGCACCGGGTGCACGGTGCGCGTCGCCAGATCCACCAGGCTCTGGTTCTGGGCCGGGGCCATGGGAGTGACAGGGTACAGACGGGTGGGCTCCACGGAGAGCCCGTTGCGCTGGGAGGGCGGCTCGACGGACAGGCCGAGGGGCTGGTGCACCCGGGCGCCGTGCAACTCGAGCGCGTTGCCCTGGGCGGTGCAGGTCACCAGGAGCTGCTGATGCTCGAGGTCCACATGGATGATCCGGGCGCCGCAGCTCGCGGGCACCCACTCGGTGCGCTGGCCCGAGGCGTCCTCGACGAGCAGCGCGCCCTGCTCGCCCTGGCGGAGCCCCCAATCTCCCACGGGCAGGAGCATGTCGTCCGACGGCACGAGCGGGCCACCGCTCACCCGGGTGAAGACATAGGAGGGCATGTCTCCCGTATAGCCGTACTGGCCATACGAGAGGATGGGACCCCGGCAGCCCCGGGGGGCGAGTGACGTCTTCAGCTGGGGCCACGTCAGCTGTCCATCGCCATTGGTGTCCTGCGTGAGCACACCGAACATCACCCATCGGCCCTCGGGGTCGAGCGAGGCCTCGCCCAGCACTCCAGGGCCGTGCCCCACCTCCCGCCGGCTCCCATCCGCCAGGTTGATGAGGAAGGCCGTGGCCTTCTTGTCCTGTCCGCTCAGCACCACCAGGAGCAGGTGCTTGCCATCCCGCGAGAAGGAGACGGGCAGGGCCGAGCGCGGGGCCTTGCTCTCGGGGAAGGTGCCCGGCGCGGCCAGCTCGGTGTCGGCGCGCGTGTACGTGTCGAGCAGCCGGAGTGAACCGCCGCGGACCACCACGAGGTAGCGGTCGGTGGGGTCCGCGGTGAGGAAGTCGTCGAGCCGCTCGCCTTCGCCCGGTTCGAGGAACAGATAGGGCGCGAGTGCGTCACCGCGGGTGTCCCCGTGCTGGCCGTAACGGACCTCGAGCTTCCCGTCCCCATCCGTGTCCTCGCGTGCCTGGCAAGCGACCACCCAGCGCCCGTCCGTGGCGGCGGTCTGGAGGACGATGGGATGGGGCGTGCCGATGGGCCCCGCCTCGCGTTGAAGGCCGGTCGGAGGCGCGGCGGTGACTCCCTGAGCGGACGGGGCGGTTGACGCTGTCGTCTCGGGAGTGGGGGCGGTCGAGGCTCTCTGCGCCGCGCAGGCGGGCAGGAGGAGGGCGGAAGTGAGCAGCGCGCGGAAGTTCATGAGGGTGGGAAATTGATGGGAGATGTGTCTCGTACGCAAGACTTCACTGCATGGGTCTTCCCCGCCGCGCACCGGGAATGGAGACTGCGGGCCGTGAGATTCCGTTACCTCCTGTCCTGTGCCGCCCTGCTCCTGGTGTCCGAGTGTGCTCCGCGCACGGGGGCCGGGCCCGCGGTTTCCTCGTCCGCCATGGCCTCCACGCCCGCCGATGCCGAGTACACCCGCTTCGCCCGCGAGTACCTCGACTGGTACTACGCGGCCCATCCGATCCGCTCGACACACCTGGGCCTGCACGCCTACGACGCGCGGATGCCGGAGCTGTCGGCCGGGGCCATCCAGCGCCAGACCGGGGAGCTGCACGGCTGGCTGGCGCGGCTGGAGCGGTTGGACCGCGCGGCGCTCACCGGGGATGCCGTGTTCGACGTGCGCATCCTGGAGAACGCCATCCGCGCGGAGCTGCTGACGCTGGAGGAGTCGCGCGAGTGGCAGCGTGACCCGATGCTCTACACGCGTACCATCGCGATGGGCCTCTCGTCGTTGTCGGAGCGCGAGTTCGCCCCGGTGGAGGAGCGGCTGCGGAGCATGTTGGCCCGGATGGAGGGGATTGCCTCGGTGGTGGCGGCGGCGAAGGCGAACCTGAGCGATGTGCCGAGGCCGTGGGCCGAGCAGGCCCTGCTCGACACGCGCGGCACGGTGGGCTTCCTGCGCACGGACCTGCCGCGGGCGCTGGAGGCCCAGGGTCTGGGGAAGGTGGACGCGGCGCTGCGGCGGACGTTCTCCGCCGCGCTGGCGCGGGCCACGGCCGAGGTGGAGGGCTTCGTGCGGTGGCAGGAGAAGGAACTGCTGCCGAAGGCGAAGGGGGACTTCCGGCTGGGGCCGGGGCTCTTCGAGAAGAAGCTCGCGCTGGAGGAGCACGTGGCGCTGACGGTCGAGCAGCTGCGTGACATCAACGAGCGCGCCATTCGCGAGTACCAGTCGAAGGTGGCGGCGGAGGCGGCACGGGTGGACGCGTCGAAGCCGCCCGGGGTGGTGATGGACGCACTGGTACACGACCATCCCTCGGCCGAGGAGCTGATTCCCACGGCGCGCAAGCAGTTGGAGGAGTGCCAGCGCTTCGTGAAGGAGCGGGGCCTGTTGACGCTGCCCTCGGAGCGGCTGCCGACGGTGCGCGAGACGCCGGCGTACTCGCGGATCGGCTTCGCGTCGATGGACACGCCGGGGCCGTTCGAGACGCGGGCGACGGAGGCCTTCTACAACATCACCAACGTCGAGCCGGGGTGGACGGAGGAGCAGAAGTCGCAGCACCTGACGTACTTCAACCACGCGGGGCTGTTGGGCATCACGGTGCACGAGGCCGTCCCGGGCCACTTCGTGCAGCTGTTGTACGAGGCCCAGATTCCCACCGAGGTGCGCAAGGTGTTCACGACCGCGTCGCTGGTGGAGGGCTGGGCGCACTACGTGGAGCAGATGATGGTGGACGAGGGCTTCGGCGGGGGAGACCCGTCGGTGCGGCTGGGGCAGCTGCGGCGGGCGTTGCAGCGGCATGCGCGGTGGCACGCGGGCCTGGCGATGCATGCCTTTGGTGAGTCTGTGGAGGGGGCGGCGAAGCGGTACGCGGAGATCGCCTACTTCGAGCCCTTCCCGGCGCTGCGCGAGGTGCAGCGCGGTACGTTCAACCCGACGTATTTGTATTACGCGCTGGGGCGGATGCAGATCTTGAAGCTGCGCGAGGACTACAAGCGTTACCTGGAGGCACGCGGGCAGACGTTCTCGCTGCGGGATTTCCACGACCGGTTCCTGCGGCTGGGGTTGCCGGTGTCGCTCGCGCGTCAGGCTCTGATGCCGGGGGACACCGGAGCGTCGCTGGAGTAGCCGCGGGGCCCGTCACTCCCAGGTCCAGCGGTCGGGGCTCCCACTTCCAAGGAGTGGGGACAACCTGTCTCGTTCCACGCGAACGACCTGCATGCACGAATGTCAAATGCGGTTGAACATTCGTGCAATGGGCAGCGGTCAGGCGCCGAGTTCCCGGGCGAACCCGCGGATGTCCTCGGCGAGCAGCTCGGGCGTCTCGAAACCCGGGAAGTGACCGCCCCTCGGCAGCTCGGTCCAGCGCTGGATGTCGAGCCAGTGTTCTCCCCAGGCGCGCGGTGCCGGCAGGATGTCCTTCGGGAAGATGGCGACGCCCACCGGCACGCCCTGCTTCGGCGGCGGCGACATCACCCCCGCGTCGGAGAAGGCCTCGCGATAGAGCCGCTGCGAGGAGCCGATCGTCCCGGTCACCCAGTAGATGGTGAGGACGGTGCACAGCGCATCGAGTGAAACGGCCCCATCGAGCCGGCCGCCGCCGTCGCTCCAGCCGCGGAACTTCTCGCCGATCCACGCCGCGAGTCCGGCGGGCGAATCGTTGAGACCCACCGCGATCGTCTGCGGCTTGCTTCCGTGGAGCATCGAATAGGCGCCTTCCCGCATCTGCCATTGCCGGGCGCGCTGGAGGTAATCCTTCTCCTCGGACGAGAGGCCGTCCGGCGGCGGATAGAACCAGTTGACGTTCACCATGTGGACGCCGAGCAGATGCCCGGCGTGGTTGGCGCGCAGCCGCTCGACGACCCCCGCGCCCATGTCGCTGCCATGGGCCAGGAAGCGGTCATACCCCAGCCCCGCCATCAGCTTCGCCCACAACCCGGCAATCCTCGTGATGTTCATGCCGGGCACGCGGGGCCGGTCGGAGAATCCGTAACCGGGCAGCGACGGGATGACGACGTCGAAGGACAGGCCTTCTTCCTCCCGCGTCAGCAGCGGCACGAGCGGTAGGAGCTCGGTGAAGCAGCTCGGCCAGCCGTTGGTGAGGATGATGGGCAGCCGGCGCTCACCCTCGCCGCGCACATGGATGAAGTGCAGGCCGAAGCCGTCGAGCTCGGCTCGGAACGCGGGCACCACGTTGATGGCCACTTCGGCCGCGCGCCAGTCGAAGCCGTGCCAATGGTCGAGCAGGGTGCGCAACGCGCCGGGGTCCATTCCCCAATCCCAGCCGACACCCTCGAGTGAATCCGTCATACGGGTTCGCTCCAGCCGGGCCCGCAGGTCGTCGAGTACCGCATCGGGGACCGCCACGGTGTAGGGCTGGGAGTCGAGCTTCGTCATTTTCATTCCGGGAGGAGTACGCCACTCGCGGCTCCTGGGGATTGGCACGATGTCGAAGGTCTGCCATTCACATTTGAATGGCCTCCACGTCTCCTGATTGGTCCCTCTACCGCTCGTTCGTCGCCGTGCTGCGGGAGGGCTCGCTCTCGGCCGCCGCCAGGGCGCTGGGGCTCAGCCAACCCACGCTCGGCCGGCATATCGCGTTGCTCGAGAGCGCACTGGGGGTGGCCCTCTTCACCCGGTCACCCGATGGACTCACACCGACCCTGGCCGCCGAAGCGCTCCGCCCCGAGGCCGAGTCACTCGCCGCCGCGGCCGACGCCCTGTTCCGGACCGCGTCGGGCTCGCTGAAGGAGAACGCCGGCACGGTGCGGCTCACCGTGAGCGAGGTGTTCGCCGCCGAGGTGGTCGCGCCCACCCTGGCCCGCTTGCAGGCAGACCACCCGCGGATCGTCGTGGAGGTGGCCGTCTCCAACCGGAGCGATGACCTCCTCCGGCGCGAGGCCGACATCGCCGTCCGGCTGGTTCGGCCGAGCCAGGGCGCGCTCGTGGCGAGGCGGGTGGGCGCGGTCGAGCTCGGTCTCTTCGCACACCCCTCCTACCTCGCGCGCCGGCCCGCGCCCCGGTCGGTGGCCGAGCTCGAGGGCCACGCGCTGGTCGGGTTCGATCGCGGCGCTCCGTACACGCGCACGCTCCAGCTCGAAGGCCGGCCACTCACGCGTGAGCAGTTCACGTTCCGCTCGGACAACGACCTCGCTCAGCTCGCGGCCATCCGGGCGGGTTGTGGCATCGGTGCCTGTCACGTTCCGCTCGCCCATCGCTCGGAGCTCGTCCGCATCCTGCCCGCGGCATTCGCGCCTACCGTCGAGATGTGGGTCGCCATGCATGAAGATCTGCGGACGACGGCCCGGTATCGGACCGTCTTCGCTGCGCTCACCGCCGGACTGAAGGACTATCTCCGCGAGCCCGCGAGCCGTTCTCGCCGCCAGCTCCGCACGCGCTAGGGAACGAGGCCGAAGACGTTCAAGGTGGCCGTAGACCCGGTGGGGTCCGGCACGTTGTCCTCGTTCCCCGTCACGGTGGCGACACCGATGGGGCTCAGGGCCACGTCCCAGCCCGACTGGTGGTAGCGCCCGATTCCCCGCGCCCGGATCGGCGTCCCGTTGGCCTGATAGAGGCCCAGCACTCCGCTATTGCCGCTCACGTCGACCTGCTCGGGGAAGGGCAGGGGTTGGTCGCGGGAGCCCACCGACGCGAGCACCGCCACCTGTCCCGCCCGGGCGCTCACTGAATAGACCCAGCCTCCCAGGCGCCGCAGCCACGTCTCGCTCCCCGCGCTGGTGTACGTAACCACCAGCCCGGTGCCAAAAATGCTGGTCGCCGGGTAGCTCACCCCCTTGAAGACGAAGTCCAACGAGTACGTGCCCACCACGACGATCTGGTCCTGGTCCACGTCCACGTCCCAGAAATCGCCATAGGCCTCCGGGTACTCCCGGAACCACCGGTGTGGACCGTTGCTGGCGAACTTGGAGATGAAGGGACGGATGTATTCCGACTCGGAGAAGACGTAGCGGCCGCCCACGACCACGACGCCATTGTCCGCCGTGACGGCGAGATCATTGACGACGACCAGATCGCCCTTCCCTCCAATGGCGCGCGAGAAGACGTACTCGCCGAGCGCATCGAACTTGGCGATGAAGCCCTGGGCCCTGTCGTTGACCTCCCAGAGCGGGCCGCCGCCGATGTTGCATCCCTTGGTGACGGAACCGCCGAACCAGACGGAACCGTAGGCATCGGTCGTCACCGCCGACACCGTGGCGCTGTCACACAGGGGCTTCTGCCAGAGGAGGGACCCGGCGGAGGAGAACTTCGCCACGAAGGCCCGGGTGCCCAGGGGTCCGCCGCCCAGGTCGAGCGAGGGGTCCGCGCTGCCCGCGATGAGGACGTTCCCCCAGAGGTCGGTGGTCACGTCGAACTCGCCGTCCAACCTGGCCGGGAAGTCGCGCCGCCACCGCTGTTGCCCCGAGGGATCGAAAGACAGGAGCGAAATCTTGAAGTCCTCCCCCGGGTCGAAGGCGGCCAGGACATAGGAATTGCCCTGGCGATCGACCGCCACCGCCGAGCCCCGGCGATTGCCCCGGTATTCCAGCCGCGGTTCGCTGTAGCTCCAGGCGCTCGAGCCCGGCGGAGCCATGACGGGCAACACCGCCCCCTCGACCTGGGTGGGCGCGAAGTCCGCGTCCAACTCCGATGTGGTGCCACACGCCAGAAGTGCAACGGTCGACAATCCAACCAGACAGCCCAACTTTCTCACGATCATCCCCCTCGAAGACTCGGAGCGAAGCTGGGTGTTGAGGTTCACCGCGACAAGATGGGCTGAGCCCGGGCGTATTCCTTGACTCGTCGCCTGCTCGCATCACAGTGCCGCGCGTGTCACGGCGAGAGTGGAGGGTTGGAGTCAGCGCCGCGGCTGCCCTGTTCCTGGCGGCCTGCGCTTCCGTACGAACGCGGCCCGAGCAGGGTCCGCTCGATGTGGCCCAGGTCTATCTGGGGGCATGGTCCGAGGGTGACTTCGCCGCACTGCGGCACGCGGTCGCCGACCCACCAGCCAACCTCGAGGCGGAGCATCAGCGCTTCCGCGATGAGTTGCGCATCCTCTCCTCGCGGTTCGAGCTCGGCCGCGTCGAGCGCGAGGCGGAGAGTGCCCGGGTCACCTTCCGTGCCGTCCACGTGCTGCGTGGGCTGGGCGAGTGGGAGGTGGACGGCGCGTTGAGTCTCGTGCGCCGCGAGGAGCGCTGGTGGGTGCGCTGGACTCCGGCGGTGCTGCACCCCGAGGCGCGCGAGGGTGATCGCTTCTCGCGCACGAGGACGCGCCCGGAGCGGGCCCCGCTGCTCGACGGGCACGGCCAGCCCCTCACCCATGAGGGCGAGGTCATCACCATTGGTGTCGAGCCCCGGCGCATCCAGAGTCGCGCCGCCGTGGCCTCGGCGCTCCAGGCGCAGCTGGGGGTGGATCCGGCGCGGTTGGACAAGGTGCTGAGCACGCCGGGTCTGTCACCCGAGCACTTCGTACCCATCATCGACGTGCGGCCCGAGCGCTACCAGCTGGTGCGCCCGGCGTTGGCGCCCGTGCCCGGCATCTTCTTCCGCCGCAAGAGTGGTGTCCGGCTCTCCCCGGCGGAGGGCTTCGCGGCGCACACGCTGGGACGGGTGGGGGAGGTGACGGCGGAGCTGCTCGCGCAGTTGGGCCCGACCTACCAGCGGGGAGACATCGTGGGCCTGTCCGGGTTGGAGCTGGCCTATGAGGTGCAACTCGGGGGACTGCCCTCCGGCGAGGTGCGCCTCACCCGCCCCTCCGGAGAGGTGCGCGTCCTCGGCCGCTTCGAGGGCATGCCGGGCACGCCGCTGTACACCACGTTGCTCCCGGAGGTGCAGTCGGCCGCGGAGGCCGCGCTCGAGGGAGTGGTGCAGCCGGCGGCGATCGTCGCGGTGGACAGCAGCACGGGCGCCATCCTGGCCATCGCCAGCCGGCCGCTCGAGCAGTCCTTGCACCGGGCCCTCACCGGCCGCTACCCGCCCGGCTCGACGTTCAAGGTCATCACGGCGGAAGCGCTGCTCGCCGGAGGGATGGGCGTGAACGACCCGGTCACGTGTCCGCCCACGGCGACAGCGGCCGGCAAGCAGTTCCGCAACTTCGAGGGCGAGGCATTCGGGGAGACGCGCCTGCGCGTGGCCTTCGCCCACTCGTGCAACACCGCCTTCGTGCAATTGTCCGACGCGCTCGGGGCGGAAGCGCTCGGGGCCGCAGCCCGCCGCTTCGGCTTCAACGTGGAGTACCGCGTGGGGCTTCCGTCTCCCGGCGCCGCTTTTCCCCCTCCCCGGGACAAGGCCGAGCTGGCGGCGGCCGCCATCGGACAGGGGCGCGTGTTGGCCACGCCGCTGCACATGGCCTCGGTCGCCGCGGCGGCCGAGTCGGGCAGGTGGCGCGCGCCCTTCCTCGTCGCGGACATCACCGAGGCTCCGAGCGCCTCGCTCGCGGCTGGGACTCGTGGGCCCCTGCACGCGCTGATGCGCGCCGTCGTCACCGAGGGCTCGGGCCGTGCGGCCGCGGGCGTGACGGGGCTCGCGGGCAAGACGGGCACCGCCGAGTTCGGGACTGGCACCCCGCTGCCGACGCACGCGTGGTTCATCGGCTTCCGCAACGGCATTGGCTTCGCCGTGTTGGTGGAGGGTGGTGGCGTGGGCGGACGGGTCGCCGTGCCCATTGCCGCGAAGTTCGCCGCGGCCTTGTGATGCTTCGTCACCCTGGGGAGGGCTTGCTCCGCGCTTCCTTGTGGCCATGGGCCATGGACAGGGGGAACAGGGCCCGGTGGTGGATGTTGGGGTAATACACCGCGAGGTGGAGCTCGCCCCCTATCCGCACCCAGGCCCGTCTGGCCGGCCCGGCCTGCGCCTTCAACCAGGCATCGGCCTCCTCACGCGTCTCGAATGAGGCCACGGCAACGGGGCGCTCTTTCTGCTCGAGCTCAGAAAGGTACCACTGGAGAGCGCGGTTGCGCGGCAAGCGGCGAATGTTCGTTTCGCGCTCATGAACGACATCATGGTACTCGTTCGCGACGAGCACGTTGGCGGGGTCTGGTGGATGAGGATGGCTCTCGAGCCATGCTTCCGCCTCCTGCCGGTTGTCGAAAGAAGCCACGACGAAGGGAGGCGCGTTGGCCTCGACATGCTCCTGAAAAGCAGCGAATGCACCCAGCTGGCCGGTTGATTCGATGTATCGGATCGCGTCGAGGATGGCCTGGCTCTGTGCTGCCTCATCAGCGGCTTCAGGCTCATCGCGAAGCTTCTCGAAGAAGCGCTTCGTCCTGTCCATGAGCTCGCTCAGCCCCGTGGCGTCACTTCGAGGCGGAGGCTGACGGGAGTCGAGCTGCTTGAAGAAATCCTCGAAACGGTACCGCTGGCCGGTGGCGAAGATGAAATCCAGCGCGTCTCGTGCCAGGCCCAGGATTCGTGCCTGTTCGGCAGGTTGGTTTGGACTCCAACGCTTCCCAATCACGGGGTGCGCGTTCGCGAGATCGGAAAGGCTCGTCATGGCTCCACCCGTGCCAATCCGTGCGTGAAGGGGGCATCGGAGGAGACCAGCAAGATGGCTGGTGCGAGCACCAGGGCTCCACCCCCACTGCCAACGGTAACGACGACGAAGGCGACGCCCGCGATGATGACGACAGTCCCCACCAGAAGCTCGCGACGGTGCTGCTTCAGCCAGGCGACTGCACTATCAACGGCGGGGAAGCTGACGCGAAGTCTTCCAGCTTCGGCCGACTCCTTGAGCCTGGAACAATCCAGATAGGCTGGCATGCATCTTTCCCGGCAGATGGCATTCTTGGAGCCCGCGCTTGCATGTGCCCAATCGCGGCCCTTCAGGCTGGCTCTGCACATCTCTTCGCATCCATCGCGCTCTGCCTCACAGTCGCGATTGAAGGAGGCACGAACGACAGGTCCTTCGAAACGGCCGTTGCTCACGTTGTACGGCAGCTTGGACAGGTCGAAACCGTTGAGGGGCTGCCAGGCGTGGGTCATCTGGCCATCCGGAGCCTCCTGGATGACGAGCACGTAGCGGGGCAATTCGGCGGAGCCTGACGGACCAGGCGGCGCATACCCGGTTGTGCTGCAGGAGCAGAGGAGCAGGCAGAGGCTCGTCGCTATGAGCTGTTGGGTGGCCGTGCTGGTGTCCATTCGGAACAGCCTGTGCCTGGGATCTTCCACCCTGTCAACGCACCAGTTCGGGCACTCCTGGCTTCAAAGTTCAAGAGCGCGGAGGCGTCCCGGGTCGTAGATAGTGTCGTCGAAAGGACTGCCCATGACGACCCTCGACGACCTCTTCCCATCGGACGAACAGATTCCAGCCAGCGTGCGGCTCCCCGCCTATCTCGAGCAGCGAGAGTACCTCGTCGGTGGCGAGCTGTTGACCTGGACCGGTGAGCTCAACCCGGTGCAGAGCCCCGTCTACGTGAAGACGCCCCGGGGCCTCGAGCCCAAGGTGATTGGCGCCACGCCCCTTCTCACCTCCAAGGAGTCCCTCGCGGCGCTGGAGGCCGCCGTGCGCGCCTATGACAACGGCCGCGGCGTCTGGCCGTCCATGCGCGTCGCCGAGCGCATCGAGCACGTCGAGCGCTTCCTCGTGGCCATGCGCGCCCAGCGCACCGCCGTGGTGAACCTCCTCATGTGGGAGATCGGCAAGACCCAGGCCGACTCCGAGAAGGAGTTCGACCGCACCATCGACCTCATCGTCGAGACCATCCGCGCTCTCAAGGAGCTCGACCGCACCTCGTCCCGCTTCGTGCAGGAGCAGGGCATCATGGCGCAGATCCGCCGGGCCCCCATCGGCGTGGCCCTGTGCATGGGCCCCTACAACTACCCCCTCAACGAGACCTTCAGCACGCTCTTCCCCGCCCTGCTCATGGGCAACGCCGTCGTCTTCAAGCCGGCCAAGTTCGGCGTGCTGCTCATCCGCCCCCTGCTGGAGGCCTTCCGCGACAGCTTCCCGCCCGGCGTCATCAACATCATCTACGGCCGGGGCCGCGAGACCGTCGGCGCGCTCATGGAGAGCGGCAAGGTGGACGTCTTCGCCTTCATCGGCACCAACAAGGGCGCCAGCGAGCTCAAGCGCATGCACCCCCGGCCCCACCGTCTCAAGGCCGTGCTCGGGCTCGATGCGAAGAATCCCGGCATCATCCTCGAGGACGCCGACCTCGACAACGCCGTGAAGGAGTGCATCACCGGCACCCTGTCCTTCAACGGCCAGCGCTGCACCGCCCTCAAGCTGCTCATGGTGCACCGGAGCATCGTCGGGCAGTTCCTCGAGCGCTTCACCGCCGCGGTGGACAAGCTGAAGCCTGGCATGCCCTGGGACCCCGGTGTCGCCATCACCCCCCTGCCCGAGCCGGGCAAGACGGCGTACCTGCAGGGCCTCGTCGACGACGCCGTGTCCAAGGGCGCCCGCGTCGTCAACAAGCTCGGCGGGAAGACGCACCAGTCCTTCTATTCGCCCGCCGTGGTGTACCCGGTGACGCGCGACATGCGCCTCGCCACCGAGGAGCAGTTCGGCCCCGTGATTCCGGTGATGGTGTTCGACAATGACGAGGAGGTCGTGCGCTTCGTCGTCGACTCCAACTTCGGCCAGCAGCTGAGCATCTTCGGACGGGACTCGGCGCGCGTCGGCAAGCTCATCGACGCCTTCGCCAACCAGGTGGGCCGCATCAACCTCAACTGCCAGTGCCAGCGCGGACCCGACACGTTCCCCTTCAATGGCCGCAAGGACTCGGCCGAGGGCACGCTGTCCGTGGCGGATGCGCTCCGCGTGTTCTCCATCCGCACCCTCGTCGCGGCGAAGACCACGAAGGAGAACACCACCCTGGTGCAATCCATCCTCACCCGCCGCGAGTCGGACTTCCTCACCACCGACTTCCTCTTCTAACCCTTCCGTGCCTCCGCTGGCGGCCCGGCGCGGGGCAGCTCCACCCGGACCGTGGTTCCGGCTCCCACGGTGCTCTCCACCCGCACCGTGCCGCCCAGCGCGGTGACGATCTCCCGCACCAGGTGCAGCCCCAGCCCGAGGCCTCCATAGGAGCGCACGGACACCGCCCGCTCGAAGCGCTCGAAGATGTGCGGCAGGCGGTCGGGGGCGATGCCGATTCCCTGGTCCCGGACGAAGAACCACGCGGTGCCCCCCTCCACGCCCGCGGCCAGCTCGATGGGGCTGCCCGCGCCGAACTTGATGGCGTTGGAGAGCAGGTTGACCAGCACCTGCGTCAGCCTCGCCGCGTCCCACCTCCCGACCAGTGGCTCCTGGACGTGCAACACCAGGGGGCTCGCCGCCCGCTCCAGCGGCTCGCGCAGCCGCTCGGCCACGCCCCGGATGACCGCGGCGAGGTCCACCTGCTCCAGCTCGAGCTCCAGCCCCCCTGACTGGAGGCGGGAGACATCCAGCATCTCCTCGATGAGCCGCGCCAGCTTGAGGGACTGCTGGTTGATGGTGTGCATGGCACGCAAGGAGCTTTCTGGCAGTCCCGGCGGGACTTGCCGCAGCAGCCCCTGGACCATCAATCGGAGTGACGTGAGGGGCGTCTTGAGCTCGTGCGAGGCCACGCTGAGGAACTCGTCACGCGAGTGGATGGCCTCCTGCGCGTCGCTGTACAGCCGTGCGTTGTCGATGCAGACGGCGACCCGCCGCGCGAACTCCTGCGCCAGGCGCAGATCCGCGTCGCCATACCTGCGGCCGGGTGCGCCCGAGACGAAGCTGATGGCCCCCAGGGTCCTTCCCCTCGAGATGAGGGGCACGTGCATGGCCGTCTTCGAACCGATGAACCGCATTCCCTCGACGTAGTCGGGGCCGAAGCCATGCTCCTGGAACGTGGTGTCGGAGAGGACCGGCCGCAGAATGGGCTGTCCCGTGCGCAGCACGCGGGCCAGGGCGGCCGGGGAGTTCCAGTCGGCCGGGTAGCGCGCCAGCAGCGCACGCAGGGTGGCCTCCTTCTCGGGGTCCACGTGGGTCATCGCCACCTGGTGCAGCCGCTCTCCCTTTTCGATCATGGTGACGGTGCACCAGTCGGCGAGGAACGGCACCACCAGACGTGTCGCCTTGGACAGCATCCGCTCCGGGTCCAGCGACTCGGCCAGCGTCAGGCCCGCCTCGGCCAGGAAGCGCACGGCCTCCTCGGCCCGCCTTCGCTCCTGTACCTCCACCTTCAGCTGCTCGAAGAGCTGGCTGTTCTCCAGCGAGATGGCGATCTCCGTGGACAGGGTGCGCAGCACGCCGACGCGCTCGGGCGTGAAGGCACGGGTGGCCAGGTCGTTCTCCAGGTAGAGCACCCCGACGGTCCGCGTCTGCCGCTGGATGGGCACGGCCAGGGCGGACTTCACCGTGCGCCGGATGACGTAGGGGTCCGTGACGAAGCGGCCCTGGTGGGCGGCATCCGCCAGGACGAGCGTGTCGCCCGTGCGGTAGGCGTGCTCCACCACCGTGGCCGGAACCTGGTCCGAGGACGACAGCGCCACACGCTCCAGGCTGACGGGCTCCGGGATGGCGCCCACGGCACGCACCATGAGGGCGCCCGCCTCGTCCAGCACGAGCGCCCCACGCGTGGCGCCCGCCGCCTCGAAGCACACGGCCATCAGCTTCTCGAGCAGGCGGTCCAGCACCACCTCGCCCACCAGCGTCTCGGAGGCCTTGAGCAGGCTGAGCAGGTCCAGGGAGGCACCCGCCGGCATCCCGCTCCCAGGTGCGGAGGCGGGCGCACCCCAGGTCCTGCCTCCCACCGGCTCGAGGTCGGGGAACTCCTCCTCGAGCAGGGCCACCTTCGCCGTCGCGCCCCAGCGGGCATAGACCTCCTGTGCCGTCCGCAGGTGGAGCGCGGCGAAGCGCTTGCGGCCCAGCGAATGGTAGAAGCGCCCGGCCAGCTCGTTGGCGAGCGCCTCGTCCTGGAGGAAGCCCTCGGCATGGGCTCCGTCGATGGCGGCGTCGTAGAGCTCCATGGCCTCCAGGTTCCGTCCCTCGAGGCGGGCCACCTCGGCACTCAGGAGCTGGCACTTGTGGCGGAAGTTCTCCGGGCACTCCTCCGCCCAGACGTCGAACGGGCGCTGATGGGTGGCCAGCCGCGCCATCACCTCGCTGCGCTCCTGGGGCGTGGCGCCCCCGTGGGCCGCCAGGGTCAGGGCCGCATAGAAGTTGAAATCGATCAGGGAGATGAATCCCCGGACGTGCTCGAGGTACGGCACCGCCGCCCGGGATGCCCTCAGGGCCTCCTCCAGGTCGCCCAGCAGGTACGACACCTGGGTGCGCAACAGGTAGAACATGAAGAGGGTGGCGGGAATCGTCTGGTCCGCGCCGATCACCGTGCGCTCCTGGAAATCGTCGTCGTCGAAGCGCGCGGGCTGGCGGGTACGCCCCTGGAGGGCACGGATGGCCTGACGGCAGACGAAGACCACGTCGCTCGCCACCTGCACGCCACTCTTCTTCAGGAAGGACTGCCAGGTGTCGATGGAGCTCAGCACGCGGTTGAGCTCGGTGCCCAGCGAGAGCTCGGTGGTGATGGTGGTGGTGAGCGAGTTGGCGGCGAAGATCAGATCTCCACTGGCGAGACCCGTGGCCAGGGCCCGGCGCAGCAGCGGAATGTTCGTGCGCAGCGGGACCCTCCAGTGGTTGATGAGAAGGGTGAGCGCGAGGAGCACCCGGCACTCCTGGCGCGGGTCTCCCATCCGCCGGGCCATCGCCATCGCCATGTTGCCGAAAGCGTAGGCGGCCTCGTGCCGCCCCTGGATGGCCAGCATCGAGCCGTGACTCGAGTACACCGTGGGCGACCAGGACGAGTTGCCATGCTTCAACGACAGGTTGAGCGCGCGGGTGTTGATCAGCGCGAAGAGGTTCGGATCCGCCAGGAGGGCGGCGGGGGCGAGCTCCGACAGGAGCCGCACGCAGGCGAGCTGCTCGGGATCCTCCATCCTGGGCGCCTCCAGGAGATCCTCCGCCGAGCGGCCCCGCATGTTCTCCTCCATCTGCGCCAGCTCGAGCGCGAGCGCCTGGGGGAGGTCCCGCTCCGGCAGCTCCATGCCGAACAGTCGCAGCCCCTCGCGGCCCCATTGGAGCGCCTCCTGGTAGTTGGCGTGCATCAGGCGGGCGAGGAGCTGGATGATGTAGAGGTCCACCTTCTCCAGGTGGGAGGGGGCGTACTCCAGGGCGGTGTGCACCAGCTGCCCGGAGAGCTCCGGGTCGCTCGCGAAGTAGGCGCACTCCGCCGCCTCCTTGTGCAGGTGGAAGACCTGAACGCGGTGCTGGGGCCATTGCTCCCGGGGGAGGAGCGCGATGGCGCGCATCAGGTACACCAGGGCGGCACCGAAGGCGGAAGAGGCCTTGGCCTTGAGGCCCGCCTGGTGGTTGAGCCCGGCCAGCTCGAGCCGCTCCTCCGGTCCGCTCACCCGCTCCAGGCCGCGGTGGAGGTGGTCCACGATGGCGAAGAGCCGCTCGTCGAGCAGGTTTCCGGAGGAGGCCCGCAGGAGCCGGCGTCCCGCCTCGTGGTGGAGCCGCGTGCGTTGTTCCCCGGAGAGCAGCGAGTACGCGGCCTGCCGGACCCTGTCATGCGCGAAGCGGTACGTCGCGTCCTGGAGGGGGGAGTCCGAGGCCATCGCGGAGCCGTTGGCACGGGGATGCCGGGAGCCCTCCTTCTCCGGCAGCAGCAGCCCTTCCTGGAGGATGCTCCACAGCGCGGAGGCCGCATCGCCGCAGGAGTCTCCCACCAGGTCCGAGAGCAGCCACAGCTCCACGCGATCCCCCAGGCACGCGGCGACCTCGAGGACGTACTGGGCGCGCTCGGGGAGCCGGCGGATGGCGGCGATCATCAGCTCCACCACGTTCTCCGTCACCTCCACCTGCTCGAGGCGGGCGAGGTCCCACCGCCAGGCGTTCTCCTCGAGGTCGAAGACGAGGAGGCCGGACTGGTGGAGGAAGCGCAGCAGCCGGTGGACGAAGAGCGGGTTGCCGGCCGTCTTGCGCAACACGAGGTCCGCGAGGGGGCGGGTGCGCTCGGGAGGTTGGAGGAAGGTGTCGCCGCACAGCGCGGTGAGGGCTGGCAGGTCCAGGGGCGGAATCCGGAGGGTCTGGAAGCGCATCGCCCCGGACGCGTGGAGGGCGTCCAGGGTCGGGCGGAGGGGATGGTTCGCTTCGACCTCCTCGTCCCGGTAGGCGCCGATGAACAGCAGATGATGCGACTCCGGGTCCATGGTCAGGCTCTTGAGCAGCTGGAGCGAGCCAGGGTCCACCCATTGCAGGTCGTCCAGGAAGAGCACGAGCACGTGCTCCTCGGAGGAGAGGGCCTGGAGGAAGGACTGGAAGACGAGGTGCAGGCGGGCCGCCGCCTCCACCGGCTCGAGCCGGACGGGCGCGGGTTGCTCACCCAGGAGCGTCTCCAACTCCGGAACGATGTCGATGATGACGCGGGCGTTGGCGCCCAGTGCCGACAGCAGCCGGTCCCGCCAGCCGTTCCGGACCTCCGGGGGCTCTTCCCCCAGCGCATGGAGCAGCTCGTTGAACGCCTCCACGAAGGCCGAGTAGGGCACGTTGCCCCGGAGCTGGTTGAACTTGCCCTGGAGGAGGCTGCCTGCGCGCCCGAGCGGCTTGCGCAACTGCTGGACGAGCGCCGACTTGCCGATGCCGGCGGCCCCTTCCAGGATGACTCCCTCGCTCGCGCCGCGGCGCACCCGCTCCAGGGCCTCGCCCAGCACCTCCTGCTCGCGCTCGCGGCCGTAGAGCCGCTCGGGAAGGGAGAGCTGCCGGGCCAGGTCGAGCCGGCCCAGCTCGAACGAGTCCATCGCGCCCGAGGACTTCCGGCGCCGGGCTTCGTGGAGGTCGGCGAGGAGGGCCTCGGCGCTCTGGTAGCGCTGCTCGGGCATCTTCGCGAGCAGCTTCAGCACGACGTCCGAGAGCAGCTTGGGAACGGCGGGGTTGGCGAAGACCGGTGGGACGGGGGGCCTCGCGAGGTGGGCGTGCACCAGCTCGACGGGGTCCGTCGAGACGAAGGGGGGCAGGCCGGTGAGCATCTCGTAGAAGGTCGCACCCAGGGAGTAGAGGTCGGCGCGGTGGTCGATGGGGCGGTTCATCCGCCCGGTCTGCTCGGGCGCGACGTAGGGGAGGGCCCACTGGAGCTCTCCGGGTGCATCGCCCGGTGGCGCGAGCCCCGCGACCTTCGTGGAGAGGTCGAAGTCGATGAGGATGAGGTGTTGGCTGTCCGCGCCCACCACCAGGTTGGTGGGGTTGATGTCGCGGTGGATGACGTGCTGGCGGTGGAGGCTCTCGATGATGCCGGCCAGCTGAACGGCGAGCTCCAGGAAGACATCCACGGCCACCGGCTTGTGGTGCAGCCACTCCTGGAGATTCTGGGGTCCGGCGTCCTTCAGGACGAGCGCTGGCAGCTTCGCCGCGTCCTCTTCAAGCGCGACGGGGCTGGCCACACCAGGTACCTGTCCATGGAAGGAGCGCAGGATGGAGAATTCATGGTGCAGCATCGCGCTGCTGCTCGAGGCGAGCGGGCCGGCACGGACCTTCTTGAGCACCAGGGGCTCGCCATCCTGCTTCTGTCCTCGCAGCACGACGTAGCGGCGCCCGCGATGGATTTCCTGCAACCCCCTCCTGCTGACTGCTTCGAGCATCGCGGACTCCTCGCTTGGGCGGGAGGCACTCCGACGGACGATCATCCTCCTGGGTGCCTGCCGTGAGGCATGTCCAAGCCACGAACCCCCCTGATGCGGCTCCCACCCTACTGAACATCAGGACGGAGTAATTCCGAGGCACGACGGCCGGGAGGCCGGCGAGGTGCCCTCCAGGGTCAGCATGGCTCCAGGTGCTGAACGCGAATATCTGGCAACTCAAGACATTCTGGCGGGGGGGACTGGTTTGGCGAGCACCGAAACTGGGATGATCCATCCACGCGCCACCGACCAACCCGGGGGTTCTCATGCGCAAGCTGCTGTGGTCCGTCGTCCTTCTCGGAGCTTCCTGGCTTCTTCCGGGGTGCGAGCAGCGGCCGGAGACGGCCTCCCCGGAAGGTCCTTTCGTGAGTGGCAAGCTCCGGCTCGCGAGCCCCTCCCGGGCCGTCCCGGACCGCTACCTCGTCGTCCTCGAGGGCGGGAAGGGCCTGGCCCCGGAGGACACCCGCAGGAGCATCACGGCCCTCGCGGGGGCGCACGGCGCCCAGGTGCGGCGCACGTACACCCACGCCTTGAACGGCTTCACGGCCGCCATGTCAAAGGAGGCCGCGCGGCGCATGAGCACCGACCCGCGCGTGCGCTACATCGAGCAGGAGCGCGTCTTCCGCCAGTCGGGCACGCAGAACAACGCCATCTGGGGCCTGGATCGCATCGACCAGCGCACCCTGCCGCTCAACGGCACCTACACCTACGAGTACACGGGCTCCGGTGTGCACGCGTACATCGTCGACACCGGTGTGCTCTCCACGCACGTCGAGTTCAGTGGCCGGCTCCGTCCCGGCTTCGACGCCATCGGAGACGGACTCGGGACGGAGGACTGCCGCGGGCACGGCACCCACGTGGCCGGTACCGTGGGCGGCAGCACCGTGGGCGTCGCCAAGGATGTGTTGCTCCACCCGGTGCGTGTCCTCAACTGCGAAGGGGAGGGGACCCTGGAGCAGGTGCTCGCGGGCATCGATTGGATCGCCGCCCATCACGAGAAGCCGGCGGTGGCCAACCTGAGCCTCGGCGGCGAGGCGACGCAGTCCATCGATGACGCGGTGGAGGCCACCATCGCGGCGGGCATCACCTTCGTGGTCGCCGCGGGCAACGATGGATGGGACGCGTGCGCCACGTCGCCCGCCCGCGCGCCGCGAGCCCTCACCGTCGGCGCGACGGACGACACCGACACCCGCGCCTGGTTCTCCAACTACGGCTCGTGCGTGGACCTCTTCGCCCCGGGCCAGGGCATCCTCTCGGCCTGGTTCACGGGCAACACGGACATGGAGCTCGGTGACGGCACCTCCATGGCGACGCCCCATGTCTCCGGTGCCGTCGCCCTCTACCTGGAAGGGCATCCCACGGCGACGCCGCAGGAGGTCACCGAGGAGATCCTCGCCCGCTCCAGCCCCAATCGTGTCATCGAGCCCGGCCTGGGCTCTCCGAACCGGTTCCTGCACTCGGCCTGCATGGGGAAGAACGACGCGGTGCGCCCGCAGGCCCTGCTCACCGCGCCCGCCAACGGCGCCACGCTCCAGGGCAACGTGACCTTCACCGCCACGGCGTCCGATGACGTGGGCATCACCCGGGTGGACTTCTATGTCGACGGCCTGCTCGTCGGCTCCGACACGACCGCTCCGTACGCGTTCGTCTGGGACAGCCGGGAGCACAACAACGGTGTGGCCACCTTCACCGCGCGGGCCTTCGACGGGGGCTGCAACAGCGCGGCCAGCTCCGTCACGGTGACGCTCGACAACCCGGGCATCGCCAGCTTCGACCCGGTGCTGGGCGTCCCCCGCTGCGAGACCGCGAGCAGCCAGTGCGATTCCATGGAGCTGCTCGCTGGCCGGGGCGGCATCCTGGGCCCCGAGCTGAACGAACCCAACACCCTGAGCAGCTCCTGCGCGGACGGGGAGGGGACTCTCTACGGTGTGTACCAGTTCGACCCCTCGCTGGAGCGGCTCAAGGTCGTGCGGGTGGATGGGACGCCCCTCGCCACCGGCAAGGAGGTGACGCTCGAGGCCAGCTTCTGGGCGAGCCTCGAGCCCGCCGGTGAGCGGCTGGACCTGTACTATGCGGCGGATGCGAACGCCCCGTCCTGGACGTACCTCGCCACCCTGGAGCCGTACTCCAGCGGCTATCAGACGCTCTCGGCCACGTACCTGCTCCCCGCGGGCTCCCTGCAGGCCGTCCGTGGCGTCTACCGGAGCCATGGCATTCCCCAGGCCTGCTCCCCGGGCGAGATGGACGACCATGATGACCTGGCGTTCCTCGTGGGCACGGAGGTGGACACCACTCCGCCCTCCGCCTCCCTGACCGCCCCGGTCCCTGGCGCCACCGTCAAGGGCACCGTCACCCTCTCGGCCTCCGCCTCCGACAACTTCGGCGTGGCCCGCGTCGACTTCTACGACGGCTCCACCCTGCTGGGCTCCGACTCCTCCAGGCCCTTCTCCTTCTCCTGGGATACCCGCTCCGGCGCCAATGGCGCCCACTCCCTGTCCGTCATCGCCTTCGACGCCGTGGGGCTCTCCTCTTCCGCCTCCTCCGCCGTGGCCGTCACCGTCGACAACGACCGGACCGCTCCCACGGTGTCCCTCACCGCTCCGCTCCCCGGTGCCACCGTCTCCGGCTCCCTGACCCTCTCGGCTTCCGCCTCCGACAACGTGGGCGTCACCAAGGTGGAGTTCTATGACGGCACCACGCTGGTGGGCTCGGACACCTCCGCCCCCTACGCCGTCTCCTGGAACAGCCGCAACGGCTCCAACGGCCCGCGTTCCCTCACCGCCAGGGCCCTGGACGCCGCGGGCAACAGCGCTACCTCGGACGCCGTCACCGTCACCGCCGACAACGACTTCACCCCTCCCGCCGTCTCGCTCACCGCGCCTGTCGAAGGCGACACCCTCACCGGCACCGTCACCCTCTCCGCCAGCGCCAGCGATGACAAGGCCATGTCCAAGGTGGAGTTCCTCGTCGGGACCTCCGTCGTCTGCACCGACACCTCGGTCCCCTACTCGTGCAGCTACAACACCCGCGGCCTCGCCAACGGCCCGCGTGTCCTCACCGCCAGGGCCCATGACGCCTCCGGCAACACCGCCCCGTCCACCGCCGTCAATGTCGTCTTCGACAACGACCTGACGGCGCCCTCCACCTCCATCACCGCTCCGTCCGCCGGTGCCATCGTCAACGGCACCGTCCTCATCGAGGCCATCGCCAGCGATGACCGGGGCACCGTCTCCAAGGTGGAGTTCTACCTGGGCACCACGCTGCTGGGCACCGCCACCACCGCGCCCTTCTCCTTGTCCTGGGACACCGCCAGCCGCGCCAATGGCGCCTATATCCTCAAGACTCGTGCCTACGATCCCTCGGGCAACTCCGCCTACAGCCCCGACGTCACCGTCAACCTCGTCCAGCTCGGTACCGCCGAGTACGACGCCACGCTCGGTGTGCCCCGGTGCTCGGCGGTGGCGCATCGCTGCGACACCACGACGTTGGTGAAGGGCCGTGCCAACCTCGGCCCCGAGCCCCACCAGCCCAACACCCTGGGCGGCTCCTGCCCGGACGGCACCAGTGGCTTCTTCCACTCCAGTCCGTCCATCGACCAGGTCCTGGTCTCGCGGGTGGATGGAACGTCCTTCGCCGCTGGCAAGGAGGTGAAGGTCGAGGTCACCGTCTGGTCGAGCGTGCCAGCCAATGAGCGGCTGGACCTGTACTTCGCGGCGGATGCGAGCGCGCCCTCGTGGACCTATCTCACGACCCTGACGCCTCCCGGCTCCGGCGCACGGGTCCTGTCCACCACGTACCTGCTCCCCTCGGGCTCCTCGCAGGCCGTGCGTGCCGTCTACCGGAGTGGTGGGAGCTCCTCCGAATGCTCCGCCGGCACGACGAACGACCACGATGACCTGGTGTTCTCCGTGGGCACGGACGTGGACTCCACTCCGCCCTCCGTCTCCCTCACGGCTCCGGCCGCCGGCTCCACCCTCAAGGGCACCGTCACCCTCTCGGCCTCCGCCTCCGACAACTTCGGCGTGGCCCGCGTCGACTTCTACGACGGCTCCACGCTGCTCGGCACCGACACCACCGCGCCCTTCTCCTTGTCCTGGGACTCCCGCTCCGTTCCCAATGGTGCCCACTCCCTCTCCGTCATCGCCTTCGATGCCGTGGGTCTCTCCGCCACTGCCTCCGTCGCCGTCACCGTCAACAATGACCTGATCGCTCCCACGGTGGCCCTGACCTCCCCGGTCTCCGGTGCCACCGTCTCCAACTCCATGACCGTCTGGGCCTCCGCCTCCGACAACGTGGGTGTCACCAAGGTGGAGTTCTATGACGGCACCACGCTGGTGAGCTCGGACACCACCCCCCCCTACGCCGTCACCTGGAACAGCCGCAACGGCCCCAACGGCCCGCGTTCTCTCTCCGCCAGGGCCCTGGACGCCGCGGGCAACAGCACCACCTCGGCCCCCGTCACCGTCAACGTCGACAACGACTACGCCCCTCCCTCCGTCTCGCTCACCGCTCCCGTCGAAGGCAGCACCCTCACCGGCACCGTCACCTTCACCGCCAGCGCCAGCGATGACAGGTCCATGTCCAAGGTGGAGTTCCTCGTCGGGACCTCCGTCGTCTGCACCGACACCTCGGCCCCCTACTCGTGCAGCTACAACACCCGCAACCTCTCCAATGGTTCGCGTGTCCTCACCGCCAAGGCCCATGACGCCTCCGGCAACACCGCCCTGTCCACCGCCGCCAATGTCGTCTTCGACAACGACCTGACGGCGCCCTCCACCTCCATCACCGCTCCGTCCGCCGGTGCCATCGTCAGCGGCACCGTCCTCATCGAGGCCACCGCCAGTGACGACCGGGGCACCGTCTCCAAGGTGGAGTTCTACCTGGGCACCACGTTGCTGGGCACCGCCACCACCGCGCCCTTCTCCTTGCCCTGGAACACCACCAGCCGCGCCAACGGCGCCCAGACCCTCAAGACGCGTGCTTTCGATCCCTCGGGCAACTCCGCCTACAGCGCCAACGTCTCCGTCACCGTGAGCAATTGACACCGGGAGCGCCGGTCTCTGATAGGAGCGGGCGACGTCACCCGGGAGCTTCCATGCCGATCGAAACGTCCCCGCAGCTGCACACGGAGTTCCTCGACTACACCGAGGGGGACTCCGTGTTCGAGGCCTATGTCGCCCGCCCCTCGGACACGGGCGCTCCGCGTCCGTGTGTCCTGGTCGCCCATGAATGGAGCGGATTGAACGGTGCCATGCGCGCCATGGCGGAGAAGGTGGCCCGGCTCGGCTACGTCGCCTTCGCCCTCGACGTCTATGGCAAGGGCATCCGGGGTTCCGAGACTGGCGACAACTCCCACCTGATGGACCCCCTCATGGCGGACCGGGCCTTGTTGCGCCGGCGCCTGCTGGCGGGGCTCGCCGCGGCCCGGCGGCATCCCTCGGTCGACACTCGCAGGATCGCCGCGATCGGCTACTGCTTCGGCGGGCTCAGCGTCCTCGACCTGGCGCGAGCCGCTCCGCCGGACCTTCGCGGCGTCGTGAGCATCCACGGCGTGTTACAGCCGCCGAACCTCGGGGCGCAGGCGCCCATCACCACCCGCGTGCTGGTCCTCCACGGCTGGTCGGATCCGCTGGCGCCTCCGGCCGACGTGGTGGAGCTCGCCCGCGATCTGACCGGGGCGGGGGCTCCCTGGGAGCTCCACGCCTACGGTCACGCCCAGCATGCCTTCACCTTCGCGGGCGCGAACATGCCCGAGCGCGGCATCGTCCATCATCCCGAAGCCGACCGGCGCTCCTGGATCGCCCTGCGGACTTTCCTGGAGGAGGTCCTGTCCTAGCCCGGATCATTCACAGGGGCTTGGTTCGAGTTTCGCGGTTTTGGGCGGCGAGGAGGAGCGAGCGGCGGATGATCAGGTGGGCTGAGGAGCCCTCGTGCCCTACAGAGTCATGGTGAATGAGTACCGAGGTCCTGGGGTGGGGGAGGGCGGCGGTACGCAGCTTGAGGCTCGGCGGAGCTCGCAGCGCAGACCGTGGTGGGCGTCGCGGGCGGTGCTGCTGCTGCTCGTCGGGCTGCAGACGGCGTGCGCGACGGGCTCCCCCATGGGCGGGATGCTGGTTGGCGGTCCACGCCATCGGTGGCGGGTGCAGCGCACGAGTCCCAGGCCACAGGAGGTCGCTGCCCGGGCCCAGGGGGGGTCTGCAACGAGGACCGGTGAGGCCATCGCGGACCTGGAGGACACTGCCGGTAGCGATGAGGAGCACGAGGTCGGTGTTGCGCTGGAGGGGGGCGAGGCCGAGGGGGCACTGACGGCGGAGAGGCCGCGGGCTCGGGCGCGCGGCGCGAGCGAGGGAGACGAGGAAGAGGCCCTGGAGGGGAAGGGCGTTGGGTGGCGGGATGGAGTGGGCGACGGGCGGCCGTTCGAGGTGCCCATGACGCTCGACTACTTCCAGGGGTTCCTCGTGCAGGCGGGGATTCCCAGCACCGCGTTGCCCAGAGACGGGCGCACGCTGTCGCCTCAGCAGGCGCTGGAGCTGGTGCCACATCTGCTTTCCACGCCGGTAACACGGGGTAACTTCGGGCTCCGCCGCATGGCAGCGCACCTGCTGTTGGGGGTGGCTACGGGTGGCGAGATGGTGACGAGGGACGAGCTCCACGCGCGCATGCGGCGCTTTTCGCGGTTGCTGGTGCTTCGTCCAGACGGATACCTGGTAAGGGCCACCTCTGGAGTAGCGGTCCAGAAAGCCGGTCAGGTTGTGCTCGCCGAGGACGGGACGCTACGGGCCGGTCGCTTCGAGGTGGGTCCATTCTACGCCATTGATGGCGAGCGCCTCTTCCCGGTGGACCAGCAGCTCGAGGTGCCGAAGGGGGCACGGCCGGCGGGCCTGTATGAGCCCGACGACAACCCGGCGCTCGCGGTGGCCGAGGGCGCTGTCCTCGCGGTGGTGGATATGGTGGAGGGCCTCTACCGGCTCGTCTTCTATACGGGCGAGACGCTCGAGGGGCTGGCGCAGCTCCCCGGCGCGGTGAGGCAGCTTTACGAGAACTCTCCGCAGCTGTGGGAGGAGTTCCGCCACAAGCCCTATGCGGAGAAGGTACGGACGATCTCCCGGTTGGCGACGGGGACAGTCCTGACGGTGGGCACCTCGGGGGCGGGGGCTGCGAAGGCCGCGTCCTGGGGCGGCAAGCTCGGGAGTATGAGCGTGCCACTCTTGTCTCTCTCGGGTGATGGGCTTCTCGCGGTGCGCTTGGTCGCGGCTCCTGTTGGGGGCGCTGTTGCAGTAGCGGGAAACGCGCTGAGTGCCACCTACGTCCTGCACATGGCCAACATGGGCGCTCAGGGCGGAGGTGGCTGGCCTCCCTCCGGCGGTCCTGGGAAGTGGGAGCCGGCAAACGAGAGCATGTCGGAGGACTCTCGCTGCTACCAATGCCAGGTGACGGGGGCTCCGCCGGGGTGGGTCTACCGCGTCTGGAGGAATGGAGAGAAGGCGGACTTCGACGGTTACAGCATTTCGGAGGGTGTTCTGCAGGACGGCAAGGCGTTCAACTACGCCAAGCACTACGACGAGAAGCTCCATCCCAAGCGGTATTTCCAGGGCGCCAAGAAGCTCCTCGAAACCGCCAGGCGCCAGACCAGGGTGGCGAATGGAGTCCCTATCCGGTGGTACGTTGCGGAAGAGAGGATGGTCGGGATTCTCAAGAAGATGTTGGAGCAGGACGGTCTTCTTGGCATCGAAGTGGTTTACGAAGGAGCCGCGGTGAGGGGTGCCCCATGACGGAGAGCTACTATGCAGGCATCTACTGGCCGGCCCGGCTGGAATCCGCGGAGGAGTGTGCTCGCAGAACGGAGACGTTCTTCCGGCTCCTCGCGCGCTGCGACGAGATCTTTGGTCGATGGTATGAGCAGGCGGACTCGGCAGAGGAGGCGCTCCAACGCGGGTTCACGCCGAACTACGAGACCCTCCTGCGCTTCTATCGGACCGAGGAAAATCAACTCGGTATGGACGGCTTTAGCTTCTCTGCCTGGACAGGGCACGTTGACGACGGACGAGGGAGCATGGTGCGCATCACGTGCGGGGACGCATCTGGGGCCTACCCAAACTGCTGCGTGCTGCACCTCCCATGGCCCGAAATCGAGCCAGAGGGAGCGCGCGTGATGACAACGCCCGTTCTCGTGAACGTCCTGCGGGCCATGGTGCTCGCGTGGGAGCCGGTCTTTGGCGTCGTAGCCAGCGACGAGTTGCGGTGGGCCCTACGGCCCGAGAGAGATCCGCGGGGCTTCGCGGGGTGGCTCACGTACGTGGCGCGCGTGCGCGGGGAGGTGCCTCCGCTGCCTCCGCCTGTCCAGGCGGAGCCGATTGAGGACAAGGGCACGCTCATGGTTCTGGCACCGGAGCGTGTGAGCGCGTCCAATCCCCAGCACTTGTCTCTCGCGCACAGGGCCCAAGAGGTGTTGGACGCGAAGGGCTTACTTCGCCCTGTGCTCTCGTAGAGGCAGCGTGACTGACCCTGGTTGGCATGAGGGTTCGCAGAAATCGTGGCGCGCAGACAGTGGTACGCCGCACGGCCTGACGGCTCCAGCTTTGTGGTTCCTCGAAACCCATCGCGCCGACAAGAGTGGGTTCAGGGGCCGACCATGGCTGAGCTTGGCCGGTCCCCCGGGGAGTCTTCGGACCCGCAGCCCAACCAGGCGGCCCGTCCGCTCAGGAGTGCTCGCTCTCCGCGTCCGACTCGCGCATGCCTCGAGCGAGCCGCTTGAGCGAGCTGCGCAGCTCCACCAGCTCGATGGGGGCGAGCGGGAGCTTGCAGAACATCTCCTTGGGAATGGACACCGCGCGTTCGCGCAACTGCTGGCCGGCGGGGGTGAGGTCCACCAGCACGCGGCGCTCATCCTCCGCCGCACGCCTGCGGGCCACGAGCCCGTTGGCCTCCATCCTCTTGAGCAGGGGCGTGAGCGTGCCGGAGTCGAGCCCCAGGGCCTCGCCCAGCTCTCCCACCGTGCGCGGCGTGCGCTCCCAGAGCGCCATCAGGGCCAGGTACTGCGGATACGTGATGCCCAGCGGCTCGAGCAACGGCCGGTAGAGCCGCGTGAGCAGATTGCTGGCCGTGTAGAGCGCGAAGCAGAGCTGGTGCTCGAGCCGGAGGGGATCCTCCACCTCGCCTCCGCGTGCCATGTCCGGCTCACGCGTCTCTGGAACAGTCCCACTCTTCTTCTTCTGCGCCATACCGCCCCCAGCCCTGATGCACTTCACGTAGTGCACCGTTATATGGCGTGCAATGGAATCACACTCCCTTCTTTCCGCTCCCCTGGTCTGCTCGCGAGGGACCTCCCCATGCCGGTGAAGATTCCTTTTTCCGTCCTCGACCTCTCGCCCATCGTCGAAGGGGGCGACGCCGCGCAGGCCCTGCACAACACGCTCGACCTCGCCCGCCATGCCGAGCGTTGGGGCTATCAGCGCTTCTGGCTGGCCGAGCACCACAACATGCCCGGTGTGGCGAGTGCCGCGACCTCGGTGGTGATTGGCTACGTGGCCGGTGGCACCTCGACGATTCGCGTCGGCGCGGGGGGCATCATGTTGCCCAACCATGCGCCGCTGGTGATCGCCGAGCAGTTCGGCACGTTGGCGTCGCTCTATCCGGGACGCATCGAGCTGGGCCTGGGGCGCGCGCCGGGCACCGACCAGGTCACCGCGTATGCGCTCCGGCGCAACCTGGCCAGTGACGCCGACACCTTCCCCCAGGATGTCGTCGAGCTCATGGGCTACTTTCGTCCCGCCGAGCCCGGCCAGCGGGTCCGCGCCGTGCCCGGCGCCGGTCTGAAGGTGCCGGTGTGGATCCTCGGCTCCAGCCTCTTCGGCGCGCAGCTCGCCGCCGCCCTGGGCCTTCCCTACTCCTTCGCCTCGCACTTCGCGCCGGGCCAGATGATGGAGGCCATCGAAATCTATCGCAGCCGCTTCCGCCCCTCGGAGCACCTCGACCGGCCCCACGTCATGCTGGGCCTCAACGTCTTCGCGGCCGACACCGACGCGGAAGCCCGCCGGCTGATGACCTCCCTGATGCAGGCCTTCGTCAACCTGCGCCGCGGCCAGCCGGGTCCCCTGCGGCCCCCCGTCGATGGCTTCGAGAATCAGATGTCACCCCTGGAGCGCGCGGGCATCGAGCAGGCGCTCTCCTGCTCGGTCGTCGGCTCGCCCGAGACCGTCCGGCGAGGGCTCGCGGACTTCATCGCCCGCACCGGCGCCGATGAGCTGATGGTGACGTCACAGATTTTCGACCACGCCGCGCGCCTGCGCTCGTTCGCCATCACGGCGGAGGCCCGGGACGCGCTCGCTCGCGCGAGCTGACGCAGCACGCCGGTGGAGGAGCGGTCATCCGATGACCCCAGGCTCCACCGGCCTCCTTCCTTCAAATTAGATTGCGCACAATTAAATTGGGGTCTACATATCTCTCGCGGCCAACGAAGCCGACCCAACAAGGAGAATTCAATGAGCAACGCCCCCACGGTTCTCGAGAAGCGCCTCTACACCGCCACCGCCACCGCCACCGCCGGGCGTGAGGGCCGGGTGAAGAGTGACGATGGCAACCTGGATGTCGCGCTCGTTCCGCCGCGCGCGCTCGGCGGCAATGGCGCCCCCGGCACCAACCCCGAGCAGCTCTTCGCGGGCGGTTACGCCGCGTGCTTCGGAAGCGCGCTCGCGCTGGTGGCCCGCACGCAGAAGATCGCCACCGGGCCGGTCTCCATCACGGCCAATGTCGGCATCGGGCCGGTGGGCAAGGGCTTCGGGCTCGCCGTGGAGCTCATCGCCTCCATCCCCGAGCTGCCGCGCGAGCAGGCCGAGGCGCTGCTGCGCGCCGCCCACGAGGTCTGCCCCTACTCCAACGCCACGCGCGGCAACATCGTCGTGGACCTGCGGCTGGCCTGAGCCCGGCGCGTCACACGCCCCAGTACCAGGTCCACTTCACCAGCAGCGCGTCGTTGGCCGCTCCCGCCAGCAGCCCGTGCGGCATCAACGTGTGGGGCGGACGGACGCCGTCCGCCACCGGGAGGCGCTGCTGCCCGCGCGAGTACACCACGTACAGCGTCGAGCCCAGCCGGTACTCCCAGCGCAGCACCACGTTGAGGTTGAGCCCCACGTCGTGGAAGTCGTCCGTGTTCTCGTGCTCCACCGGCCTCAGGCTGGAGAAGCGGATGGGCGTGCGCGCGGCGTCCGAGACGCCCTCGTAGTAGGTGCCATACGCGCCATACGTGGTGAAGAGCTGCGCGTACGCCTGAAGCGTCAGCTTCGGCGTCACCACCCACTGCTGGCGCAGCGTCAGGGACAGCGTGTCCGACAGCAGGGGGCTCAGCAGGAAGCGGCCGGCTCCGAGGTCCTTGATGAAGCGTGGCCCCGTGGGGGTGCGGTCCAGGAAGAGCTCCAGGTTCGTTTCCAGTGCCGGGTGGGGCCGCACCGTCGCGTACAGGTCCGCCTGCCAGCCCCACGCGGGCGCCACCGGGCCCGCCCGGAAGTGATACGCCGCCGCCAGGCTGCCGCCGGCCACGACGGGCCGGTTCTCGTTGCTATCCGCGAGGATCGTCAGGAACGCCGTGCTCGTGTTCTCCAGCGGCACCCCCGAGTTCTTCAGCTCGCGCACGTCCCAGCCGCCGAAGTCCGCGCCCGTCTCCACCGCGAGGGTGTCGAAGCTCGGCAGCTGCACGGTCGAGTTGAAGTTCACCCAGCTGCCCCGGTTGAGGCCCCGGCCATCCGTCGTCCACCGCGAGCCTCCGGACATGTTGGCGGAGAGGGACTTCAGCGGCCCCATTCCGTTGGGGCGCGCGTAGCGCAGCGCGACGCGCGGCGCGTGCTCGTTCTGCGTGCGCAGGAAGCCGCTGGGGTTGAGATCCAACCGCGGCGTGGTGAAGTCATCGCCCACGTCCCAGCGGAAGCCCTCGCCCCCGTACTTCCCCGCGCGCACGTAGCCTCCCAGGCCCGTGTCCCCCCGGCGCAGCACGGTGCCATCCCGCAGGGTGCGCTCGGGCGGGCCGCCCACCACCTGTGAGGCGTCCACCTGCCCCATCAGCGCGTATTGCCCGTCCGCCGTCCGCAGGTCGAAGTCCACCGCCGCCGCGTTGCCGCCTCGCGCCAGGCACGGCACCGGTTGCAGCTCCTCGTCGAGCGCCGCGTCCTCGGCCGTGCAGCGGCCGGTGAGGGGCGTGGCCATCGTCACCATGCCGCCCACGCGCGAGCTCGTGCCCACCTTCCCGCGCACCACCGCCGCCAGGTAGTTCATGGGCACCATCGGGTCCGTGGGCAGCGCGCTGTTGGGGCCCAGGTGCAGCGGACGCGTCAGGTACAGGCCCACGTTCCGGTCCGGCCGCTCCTCGTCCACGTCTCGCCGCCACGGCCCGGTGACGACGGCGTCCAGCACGCCCAGCTCCACGCCCTCGGCCACCGTGCCCGTCAGCTTCGCCGCCCCGAGGATGGGCGTCTGAAGGCCGATGCGCCTCGAGTAGAAGAGCGTCTGCGGCATGTCCGCTCCGCCCACCTGGTTGAAGAGCTCCATCCCCTGCGTGAAGAAGGTGCGCTTCTCCGGGAAGAAGGTCTCGAAGCTGCTCAGGTTGAGGATGAGCTGGTCCGCCTCCACCTGGCCGAAGTCCGGGTTGAGCGTGGCCGTCAGCGCCAGGTTGCTCGTGAGGGCCGTCCGCAGGTCCAACCCCACGTCCAGCGATGGGTCCACCAGCCGCGGCCAGGGCCTCGCCGCGTCCGAGAACTGCGGCCGGGCCACCGTGCGCGCCGCCAGGTACGGCACCAGCTCCAGCGCCCGGTAGGGCCTCACCTCCATCCCCGTCAGGTGCCCCAGGCGCGAGACGATGGCGCCGCTGGTGCGCGGGTTGAGCACTGACTCCAGCTCCTCGTTGCGGCGCGCGATGTCCCGGCGCACCGAGAAGCCCCACGTCTGCATCGGCGACTCGGGGAAGCGCAGCAGCGACAGGGGAATGGCGAGCTCGGCCACCCAGCCCCCCTCGAAGCGGCCCGCCGCCCCGTCCCACACCCCGTCCCAGTCCGCGGTGTAGTTCTGGTCGTCGTAGTGCAGCCCGTCCTCCTGCACGCCCCCCGCGTTCACCGAGAAGACGTAGGCCGTGCGGTGGTCGTGCGTCGTGTCCAGCAGCACCTTCACCCGGTCCGAGTACAGGTCGCTGTCCCGCCGCCCCAGGTTGCGGTTGATGAGCGCCGGCTCCGAGTCGTGGCAGGTGATGGCGAAGTAGACGTTCCGGTCGTCGTAGAGGACGCGCAGCTCGGTGCGCTCGCTGGGCGTCTTGCCCGCCTCCGGGAAGCGCTGCACGAAGGCGTCGAACACCGGGGCCCTGGCCCACGTCTCCTCGTCCAGCCTGCCGTCCACCGCCACCGGGCCACTGGCCCGCGCCGCCCGGAGGAACTGGTCCCGGCCCGGACCTTCGACGGCCGCCGCTGCCACCCCCGCCCACAGCAATCCCGCGGTCAGCGCCCACGCGCGCGGCATGTGGAAGGCCCCCCCTCGTGGGCTGTTCCTACTTCTGGCTTCCGTTCTTGTTCCCCGAGAAGGAACGGATGTAGTTCGCGTCGATTGCATGGATGCGCATCTGTACCAGTTGCTCGAGTGTGACACCCGGGTAGCCCGCTTCCCTTATCTCCCGGATGTACCGGGGGGTGACGCCGTGGATGCGCGTCGCCACCAGGTCGTCGAGGTCCAGCTTCTGGAATCCTAGCGCGGCCAGCTCGCGGATGTGCTCGGGCGTCACCTGGAAGATGGCCACCTGGAGGAGCTGGTCGTGCGGAATCTTCGTGTAGCCGAGCTCCGCCAGCGCCTTCACCCGCGTGGGCCCCATGTCGAAGAGGGCGAACTGGAACTGCTCCTCCTGGGAGAGGTCCGGGTAGCCGAGCTTCGCCATGTCCCGGGGCCAGGCGGCGTCCGGCTCGAAGCGGTAGTGGCCCGCGCCCTCGCCTCCGGAGAAGCGGCCCTCGAAGCTCACGGTGCCCGCCTCGCGCACGAGCTGGAACTTCGTGTCGCCCTCCGCCGTGCTCAGCCCCTTCAAGGCGGAGCGTGGAACGGTGAAGCCCATCTGCCCGCGCTCCTCGAAGCGGAGGTTGAGGCTCACGCGGTCATCGAGCACCTTGCCCGTCCATGTGCTGGCGAGCGGCGCGGCCATCGCGGAGAGGCTCCACAGCAGGACGGCGGCGGCGGGGAGGTACGGCAGTCGGGTGGTTCGCATGGTTCGGGCTCCTTCTCGGGACACTTCGGGCAAGAGAGGGCCCGGCGGCGCGCGCGGGGAGCGCGGCCGTGGGCCCGTGGGAGGTGAGGGGAGGGGAGGGGCGGGTTACTTCTTCTTGCGCAGCTCGCGGATGAAGTCCGCGTCCACGCCGCTGGCGCGCAGGCGCACCAGCTCCTCGACGGAGAGCTTGTCCAGCCCCTCGTCGCGCAGCTTGCGGATGAAGTCCGCGTTCACGCCCAGGGCGCGCAACTGCACCACGTCGTCCGCGGGCAGCTTGTCCAGTCCCGATTCGCGCAGCGAGCGGAGGTACTCCGCGTTGACGCCGAGCGCCTTGAACTGCACCAGGTCGTCCGCCGGGAGCTTGTCGTAGCCCGCGTCTTTCAGCGCCTGTACGTACTGGCCATTCACGCCCAGGGCGCGCAGCTGGACGAGGTCATCGAAGGACAGCTTGTCGTAGCCGGCGGCCTTCAGCTCGTTGATGAAGCGCGCGTCCACCCCGAGCGCCGCCGCCTGCGTCAGCTCGTCTCCCGAGAGCTTGCCGTACCCGGCCGCCTCGAGCGCCTTCACGCGCTCCGGTGACACCCCGAGGTGCTTCATCTGCACCAGCTCGTCAGCGGAGGGCTTGCGGCCCAGCGCACCCGTCATCTCCTTCACGTACTCGGGCGTCACGTGGGCGTGGCCGAACTGCACCAGGTTGCCCACCGTGGGCTCGTAGCCGAGCGACTCCAGCTCCTTCACCCGCTCCGGCGTGACTCCGGCCACCTTGAGCCCGATGAGCTGGTCCACCGAGAGCTGCTTGTCGCCCACGCGGGTGGTGTCCTCGTCCACGTCCGGTACGTCCACGTCCTCGCCCCGGGGGCGCGGAGCCGGCATCGGCCTGGGCGCGGGAACGGGCGCGGGAGCAGGTGGGGGCACGGGAGCCTGCGCGAGGACGGCCTCGAGCACACCCCCCACGACCGGGGTCACGATGGAGGTGATTGCCGGGGCGCTCGCGGGAACGGGGGCCGCGGGGGCCTCGGACACCGTCGTGGAACGCTCGGGGACCATGAGGGCCGCCAGGGGGGCAGCCACCGCCATGCCGCTCATCAATGTAAGGACCGAGGCACCCGCCGCCCACCGCGAGGAGCAGCGCGCCGCGGGCGCCACCACCAGCCGGCGGACACGCTCCGTGAGCGAGCCTCCCAGGGCGGACATCGCCGGGCTCCCGGACTCGAGCGGCGTCACCCGCAGGGACTCCAGCGCGGTGAGGGCCCGGGCGTACGAGACCGCGTTGCCGCTGGTGCCCACGGCGATGTCGTCGCAGCAGTGCTCGCGCTCGACGCGGATGACGCGCGACATCCAGCCCACCGCCGGGTGGTAGAAGAAGAGCGTCTCCACCAGCGTCTGCACCAGGTTCACCGCGTAGTCGTAGCGGCGGATGTGGGCCAGCTCATGCGCCAGCACCATCTCCAGCTGGCGCGCCGACAGTCCGGTAAGCGCCGACATGGGCAGCAGCACCACCGGCCGCAGCCAGCCCACCGCCGCGGGCACGTCCAGCGCCGCCGAGCGCAGCAGCCGTACCGGGCGCGTCATCCCCAGCCGCTCCGCCAGCCGCTCCAGCGTCCGCTGCCACTCGGCGGGCGCGGGCTCCGCCTCCCGCACCAGCCGGCGCAGCTTCAGCCATCCGGACAGGAGCCGCAGCGACGACACCGCCACGCCCAGGCTCCACGCCAGCACCAGCCAGTGCATGTGCTCGCCCAGCGGTGCCAGCACCCGCTCCAACACGGGGGCCGGCTCGGTGGCTCGCGCGGCTTCCGGGGTGGACACCACCGCCTGTGTCACCCCGAGTCCGGGGGCCGCCATCTCCGGGGAGACCGGCTCCAGCGCGGGAGCCATCGGGAGCGGCTCCGCCTCCTGGCTCGAGGTGTAATGGTGCCAGCCGGTGAGGACGGGCAGCACGAGCATCAGCGCCAGCGCGCCACACGCCAGCAGGTAGCGCAGGGAGGCCGCGCGCCGGTCGAGCACGCGCAGCGCCACCGCCAGCGCCGCCGCCACCAGCGCGCCCTGCCACAGCAGGTGCAGCAACGCCCAACCCAGGGACTGCGACACGGCTCCGCTCATGACTCCTCCTCCCCCTCGAGGGTGTCCAGCAGCTTGCGCAGCTCGGCCAGCTCTTGCGCCGAGGCCTTCTTCGTCGACAGCGCCTGCATCGCCAGCTGGGCCGGTGAGCCTCCAAAGGCACGGTCCAGCAGGTCCGTCACCAGTTGCCGTTGCGTCTTCTGCTGCGTCACCCGCGTCCGGTACACGTGGGCCCGCTGGGACTCGTCGCGCTCCACGAGCCCCTTGTCCGTCATGATCTGCATCAGCTTGAGCACCGTGGTGTAGCCGGTGCCCTCCGCGCCCTTGTTGAGGGCCTCGTGCACCTCGCGCACCGTGCTCGGGCCTCGCTCCCACAGCACCTGCAGGATGCCCAGCTCCGCGTCCGTCGGCCGCGGCAGCTTCGTCTCGCTCATCGCGCTTCCCTCCCGTCAGCTTCTCCCGGCAAGGTATACGAAGGGATTCGTAGATGTCAACGAAGGTCTTCGTAGATGGGGGATGACGGGCGGGAGGTGGTCCGATTGTCTGCCTGGCCGCAGGGGGACTGCCCTGGAAGGGGACTTCCGGCCCGAGGGCGCACGCTCCACCTTCCGGGGAGATCGGAATGTGCAGCGGGAGGCTGGGATGGCGGACAAGCGCAAGACTGGGACGGGCAAGCGCACGGTGGTGAGGCGGCGCCGGGCGGCGAAGGGCGGCACGGCGGGCCGGCTCGCGGTGCGCCGGGATACGGCGCCGTATCGTCGCGCCGCCTCGGAGGAATTCGTCGGAGAGGTACGTGAGCGCATCGACGCCGCGCTCGCCGAGGGCCGGCGGATGCGCGAGGACATCGAGAAGCGCATCGACCAGCGGCTGGCGGAAGAGGAGAACGAGGCCAGCACGCTCCTCTCCCAGCTGACGGCCCGGGCCCGGTTGCGCGCGCTCAAGCCGCCCGAGCCGCATGAGAAGAGCGCGAAGACGGGCCGCTCGTCGAAGCACTCGAAGTAGGCGCCCGGTCCAGCACGCCGTGTCGGGTGACATGGCGCTCCTCGTGAAAAGAGGAGCGCCACGAGGGCGAGCGCGTCCGACGCGCGTGGCCTTGGCTCAGAAGGCGGAGCCGCTCACGCGCTTGCCGGGCGAGGCCGCCAGGCCCGACAGGGTGGTGTGCAGCACGAAGGAGCCGCCGCTGCTGGCGTCCGGGCTGCGGTTCATCGACACGCCGTCCGTGCCCGAGAGCGACGAGGGATAGGTGGTGGAGTTCACCGTCGTCCCCGCCGAGTTCTTCACCGCCACGGTGTCGCCGCTGTTGCCCAGGCCCAGGGTGCCCGTGGAGGCGGCCACCGCGTTGGCCAGGCCCGAGGGAATCCCCGTGGAGCCACCGAACACGACGATCGCCGCGCCCGCCGCCAGCGTGGTGCCGCTGGTGAAGGTGTGGCGCACGCCGGTGCTGTCGGAAATGGTCCAGCCGGAGAGGTCCGCCGCCGTCCCGCCCGAGTTGACGAGCTCGACGAACTCACCGTTCACGTCCGAGCCCGCCTCGTTGGCGAGCACCTCGTTGATGAACACCACGGCGGAGCCGCCGCCGGTGGACGTGGTGATGGTGAAGGCCGCGTTGCTCGTGTCGGTGACGGTGGAGTCGGAGGCATCGCTCACGCGCACGCGGGCGGTGGTGGTGGCGCTGCTCGGCACCGTCCAGGTGTAGCTGCCCGTGGAGGCCGAGGTGCTGGAGGTGAGGGGGGTCCAGGTGGAGCCGTTGAGCGTGTACTCCACCTTCACGTTCGTCACGCCCGAGGCCGTCCAGGTGATGGCGCGGCTGCTGCCGCCCACCCAGCTCTCGCCGCCGTTGGGTGAGGTCACCGTGATGCTCGCGGTGGTGGTGTCACTGGGGATGAGGAAGTCCTTGATGACGGCCATGTGCTGCATGTTGGTGGCGCCGCTGTCCGCGCTCAGCGCGGGGGAGATGTCCGACAGGGGCGAGTACACGCGCGTGTCCACCACCAGGCCCGCGCTGAACGAGCTGGATCCGATGACGGTGGACGTCTGGTAGGCGCGCAGATCGCTGTCGACGAGGACGTGGTCGTACGGGCTGCCACGGCTCGCGTTGGTGTTGGTGTTGCCGTTCCTGTCCGCCGGGTACGGGCTGCTCGTCGTCACCACCTGTGAGAAGGTGGTGAAGCAGGACTCGGAGCGGCTGCTGGTATTGAAGTCACCGCCGATGGCCAGGTAGTCCCCCGTCGGCACGTGGGTCTTGATGAAGTTGACGAGGTTGGTGGCCTCCGTGTTGCGCGTGGTGCTGCTGGAGGTGAGCAGGTGCACGCTCACCACCCAGAGGTCCTTGGGCCCCGGCACGTCGATGCGCGCCCAGGCGAAGTCGCGGTTGGTGACCTGTGTATCGTCCCACTCGCCCGAGGCGATGATGGGGTAGCGGCTGATGATGCCGTTCGGAATCTGCGCGCCCGCCTCGCGGTAGTAATAGAAGCTCGAGCCGAACGCGGTGTTGACGAAGTTGCGGATGGCGGTGGCCGAGTTGTCCCCGTAGTTGAACTCCTGGATCATCACCACGTCCGGCTTCGTGCCCTGGAAGATGCGGATGCCCTCGCCCGGGTCGTAGCTCTGCAGGTTGCCGCTGGTGGTGTTGGCCGCCATCAACCGCAGCCGCACGCTGGCCAGCGGCGCTTCCTGGGTGCCGGTGGTGTCATCGACCACCCCGTCCTGCGGTACGCCGCAGGCCGCCAGGGTGAGGGAGAGCATGGCCGCCAGAAGGCGACCGAGGAGCGTGTACCTCGGGGAGGGTTCTGTCATGCGCACGGGTCGGATCCCTGCTCCGGGAGCTGGAGCGGTGGGGGTGGGACGAGAGCGGGGTGGGGACCCGCTCTCACCTTCCGAGATTATCGGAAGAAGATCCGGCGCGTTGTGTTACAACTTATTAAGTACGCTGTGGCTTCAATTCTCGGGTCAGCTCATGACCTTGGTGGACTCGGGCACCGGGGCCGCCGGAGCCGATTCACCCGAGCCTTCCTCTCCCAGTGCGGCCAGCTTGCGCGCGAGCTGCGCGGCCTGCGCGCCCTTCGAGCCCAGGTCTCCGCCCTGTACGCCCACCAGCGACACCCGCGCCCGCTCCAGCAGCGCCACCTGTGCGTGCAGCTGCGCCAGCAGGCGCTCCCGCTTGCGCCCCAGCACGTCCAGGTTGTTGAGCTCCTCGCCCAGGGACGACGCGGCCAGCTCCAGCTGCCGCCGTGCCACCGCGTCCGTCGCCGCGGCTGCCTTCGCCCGCAGCTCCTTCACCTGCGCGTCCACGCTGCCCTTCTGTACCGCCTTGAGCTGCGCCTCCAGCCCCGCGTGCGTCTCCGCCAGGGAGAAGACCTCTCGTGCCATCTTCTCCAGCACGCCCACCAGCTCCGTCTTCCCCGGCCCGGCCGTCAGCCGCCCCGCCTCCTTCTGGCACTGCCGGTAGAGCTCCACCGCGCGAGACACCAGCTCCTGGGCCTCGCCGGAGAGCTGCTTCTCCAGCCCCATGCCCCGCGCCTCCAGCGCGTCCCCGTGCACCTGCACGTGCGCCGCCAGCGTCCCCACGCTCCAGAAGAGGGCCACCGCCGCCAGTCCCACCACCGCGCCCAGCGCCCCGAGCCGGCCGTCGAACAGCCGCACGTCCATCACCTGCTTCACGAAGAGTCCCAGCGGCACCAGCGCTCCGGCGCCCACTGCTCCGGCCAGCACCTGCGAGGGTTTCGGCCGCCACTTCGTCCCCAGCCAGCCCACCACCCCGGCCGCCAGCGCGCCCATGCAGGACTCGGCCAGCGGGGTCGGTATGTTCAACACATCCGGGAGGTTGAGGAGCACGGGCAGGCCCACCAGCATCCCCACCCGCGCCTTCCAGTCCACCCGGGCGCTGGCGAGGGCGGCCCCCGTCACCGCGAGGAAACCCATGTCCACGGGCACGCGCAGCCGGGCGGCCACCACCGCGCACACGCCCGCCAGCGCGCCTCCTCCCAACGCCCGCAGCGTGCGTACCTCGAAGTCCTCGCGTTCCTGGAGCTGCACCGACAGGGGCATGACGACGGGCCTTTCAGTAGGCGTTGTTCTGTCCGAAGGTCTTCAGCGACTTGCGATGAAGCTGTAACGCCTCACGCCGCACGGCGGTTTCATCCTGGGCGTTGAGATAGGCTGCCTTCGTCCGGTCCACGTCCGCAACCTCCCCCGCCAGCGCCTCGGCCGACGAGCCGAAGAGCCGCCGGGCATTGTCCAGCATGCCCAGGGCCTTCTCCCGGTTGCCCTGCTTCATCTGCTCGGCCGCCGCTTGCATTTCCCGGGCCCCGAGCGCCCGCACCGCGTGCACCCGCACCTCCTGGTCCAGGTTGGCCCGCACCAGGGCCTCGTCGTCCGTCACCTTCGCCGTGAGGCCCAGGTCCACCTCCGTCTGGCGCTCGGCCAGCACGTCCCAGTACCGCAGCCGCGCGCTCAGCACCCCCCGGGGGGCCTCGGTGGGCTCCAGCGAGAGGGTCAGCTTCACCACCACCCGCGTGTCCTGGCCACCGGCCAGGTCGTACAGTGGCACCACCAGGGTGCGGCCCTCGCGCCGCGCCGGCAGGCCCATGGCCTCCGCGTCCGTGACGCCCTCGGGTAGATTCAGCCGCAGCTCCACCCCGCGCGCCACCGTGCCCGCCGCCTGCTCCAACTCGCGCCGGAAGATGTCCGCCAGCTGCTCCGAGTCCTGGATGTAGCCGTAGAAGCCGCCGCCCTCCTCGGCCATGCCCCGCATCAGCCGCTCGTTGAAGTCCTCGCCCACGCCCAGGGCGCTCACCGCCATGCCCTCGCGCTGGAAGTTGCCCGCGAGCCGCCGCAGCTCCCCATCCTCGGTGAGTCCCGCGGTGGGCTGCCCGTCGCTCAGCAGCACGATGCGACTCACCCGGAAGCTCCTCGCGTACGGCCGCAGCTCCTGGGCCGCCGCCTCCAGGCCTCCGCTGATGTTGGTGGAGCCCTCGTCCTCGATGGCGTCCACGAAGTCCAGCATCCGCGCGCGTGCGTCCTCCGACACCGCGGTGCTGGGGAAGACGCTCACGTCCGTGCCGTAGTGCACCAGGGCCAGCCGGTCCTCCAGGCCCAGGCGCTCCACGAGCATGCGTGCCGCGTGTTTGGCGTCCACCAGCTTCTGCCCGCGCATGGAGCCCGAGCGGTCGATGACCAGCGCCAGGCTCACCGGCTGCCGCGTCTCCGTGTTCCGGGCCTTGTCCGCGCGCACGGTGAGGGCGGCGTAGGCCTCGCTCGGCCCCGCCATCAGGTAGGCCCCGGACAGCTTGCCTTCCAGCGTCAGCACGCCGCTGCTGGCCGCGACGGGTTGCAGCACCACGCCCGTGGGAGCCTCGCCGGGCTGGGCCACCGTGTGGCTCGTGTCCTTCTGGCGGGGCAGGCCCACCACCCCCGCCGCGAGGGCGAGCAGCGCGGTGGTGGCCAGCAGCAGCGTTGTCCGGTTCATCGAGGGACCTCGGAATGCGGGGGAGGACAGGAGCTCAGCCTGTCCCAAGTGGTGCGCCCACCCCATCCGTCAGGAGGAGGAGGGTCCGGCAATCGACCGATGCCCTCGGTTCCCCATCCTACTCGTTCTGGGACGGTCGGGCGGGTAGGGCGCCCTCGCCTGTCCCTCCCTGGCCAGCGGCTGGCCTTCAGGGCGATTCTGACCACCCCTGTGACGTCGTGAAGCAGGCCGGAGCGGAACATGCGGATGCCCTCCCTCTTCGCGGTCGTGCTGGTGGCGCTGTCCACGAGGGCCGCCTCGGCCCAGGAGGAGCGCTTCGATGTGCAGGCCTTCCGGCCCCTGGGCTCGCCTCAGGACGTGGTGGGAGTGGACCAGTCCCGCGCGCTCTCGCCTCACTCCGCGTCGGCGGGGGTCTTCCTCCACTTCGCGTTGGACCCGCTGGTGCTCCGGGTGCACGGCAGTGACGTGAAGGCGCTGAGCGTGGTGGGTCCCCGGCTGCAATTGGACCTGCTGGCCTCGGTGGGGGTGGCCGACGGGGTGGAAGCGGGTCTCACCGTGCCGCTGGTGCTGGCACAGGGCTCGGACAACCTGGAGGCGATCAGCTCAGAGGGCACCGTGCGCTCCTTCGCCCTGGGAGACGTGCGGCTGCGCGGCAAGGTGGCCGTGCCCGGTCTGCGCCGGCGCGCGGAGGACTCGGGGTGGGGCGCCGCGCTCACGCTCGGCGTGGGACTGCCCACCGGTTCGCGCGAGGCGTTCGCCGGGGAGGGCGCGCTCACGTGGATGCCGGGAGCGGTGGTGGACTACCGCTTCGACTCGGGGGCGCTGCTGGCGCTGGATGCCGGGTTGTGGCTGCGCCCCACGCATGAGTTCCTCGGCGTGCGCTGGGGCAATGCAGCCACCGTGGGCCTGGGCGCGGAAGTGCCCGTGTTGCGCGGTCTGGGCGTGACGGCCGTGGGCACTCTCACCGGGAGTACTCCGCTGGTGGGACAGCCGGGGCTGGCGAGGCAGGTGCCCGTGGAGGGGCTGGTGGGGTTGCGCTGGTACAGCCCTTTGGGTCTCACCGTCACGGTAGGTGGAGGTGGCGGTTGCGGCTGCTCGCTGACGGCACCCACCTTGCGCCTCTTCTCCTCGGTGGTCTGGGTCCCCTACCGGGGCTCCGAGTGGCATGCCCTGGAACGCTACAAACGGCCGCCTCGTCCAGCACCGCCAGCCTCCATGCCACCCCTGCTCCTGGACGTGGACGGGGAGGACTCGGACGGGGACGGCGTGGTGGACAGGCGGGACGTCTGCCCCCGCCATGCGGCGGGTCCAGGTGGACGTGAGGGCTGTCCCCGGGTCCGAGAGGAGGATGGGCGGTTGGTGACACGGGGGCCGGTGCGCTTCGCCACGGGGCAGGAGGTGTTGCTGCCCGACTCGGTCCCCGTGCTGGAGGAGGTGGCGGCGGTGCTGCTCTCCCGCCCGGAGGTGCGACGCGTGCGGGTGGTGGCGACGACGGACCCTGGAGACAGCGGGGCACTGGCACTGGCGCTCGCTCACCGCCGGGCCGCCACCGTGCGACGCCACCTGCTGGACAGCGGTGTCGCGGAGGAGCGGCTGTGCGCGGTGGGCCGCACGCGCGAGCGGTGGGAGGGAGACACGGGCCAACACCTGGAGTTCGTCGTGGAGTCCGGGAGCGGGCCGCTGCCTCCCTGCACTCACGAGGCGGATACCAGCACGCCGTCTCCCGCCTGGGAAATGGAGGGGACGAAGGAGGTACGCACCCGGGCGTGGGCGGCGGCGCGCGGGTTGACGCGGCTGGGGGCGTGGCTGGCGCTGGGCCTGCGCGTGGAAGGCGAGCGGGTGCGGTTGCTACGTGTCCGCGCGCACGAGGGCTCGGGCGCCGAGGTGGGGGCGGTGAAGGCGGAGGACGTGCGCCCCCTGCTGGAATGGGCTCTGTACCGATACGCGCGGGGGCGGGAGGGCGAGGTGGTGCTGACACTGCGGCGGGGTCTGGTCATGTGGACGGAGGAGGAGGAGTCCACCGGCCCGGTGCTTCAGGCCACCACGCTCCAGGCGCCCCACGAAGTCTTCCTGCGCAACCAGAGAGAGAAGCTCCAGGTGGGCACTGTCTCCGAAGAGGCACGTCGCGAGGGGCTCACGGCATTGAAGAAGCTGGAGGGCTGGTTGCTCCTTCAACCGGATTCGGCGCTGGAGAGGACCGGCTCTCCCCTGACGCGGTACGCGGAGCTGATGGAGGAGGAGAGGCAGCGCGAGGTGCGCTGGCGGGCGGTGCAGCGCAAGCTGGCCGAGTACGAGCAGTGGGGAAAACGCCTGCTGGCCACGTACTCCGCGCCTCCGCACCGGGTGGCGCCGGGCTACCTCGTCAGCGAGTCACCCCTGCGCGAGCGGTCCCTGCGGGCCCTGGGTGATGCAACGCTCGCCTGGGCCTACGCGCATACGGAGGACCCTGACTTCCTCGAGCGCACTCCCGACCAGGTGGCCCTGTACCTGCTGGCGAGCCGCTCGGCCCTGGCCACCGTGGTGCACCTGGGACGCATGGCGCCGGTGCACCTGGACTACACCGAGGCCTTCGATCCGGAGGTGTACACCACCGACGAGCTGGTGCTGGAGCTGCTGGTGGGCCTCGCGCCGGGCGCGGGCGAGGTGACGGACGCACATGCGGCCTTCAGCGGACGCAGCCTCACGGGCCACCAGCTCAGCCCGACCGAGCGCGTGCTGTGCGCGGTGGGCGTGCTGCTGCCCTTCGTCACCGGCAAGGTGCTGAAGGATGCCGGAGAGGCGGGCCTTCAGCGCTTCGCCCTGCTCACGGGGCGGAGTCTGGATGAGGTGCGGGTGCTCTCGCGCGTGGCCGCGCGCCTCTCGCCCGAGAACGCCAGGGAAGTGGAGCGCCTGATGGTGGCTGCCTCCAAGGGGCACACCTTCACGGAGGAGGAGATGCAGTTCCTTCAGCGTGTAGCGCATGGCCTGGAGGCGCCGCTGCGCGAGGCCGCCGAGGCCCTGAGGGCAGGCCAGAAGGTGCCGTTGCTGGGAGCGCGTACGCTGGCGGACGGAAGCAGGCTGCTGCCCGGCAGCCCCTCCCACAAGGCACAGCGCTGGATTGACTATCAGTTCCGTCACCCCGAGAAGTACCGTCACTTCTCCTTCCAGCCGGACGCGGACTGGGCGCGCATGTACGAGACCATTCTCGAGAACCGGCCGGCGGGCAACGCCTTCGAGGACGCCATCCTCCAGGCAGGGAAGTACGAGCGCAACACCGCGATGATGTTGCCGCCGCCGGGGAGCGGCGCCCGGGGCTTCATGCCCGACTCGGTGAAGGGCAGCCCGGTGGAGCTGGTATGGGGTCAGCCCTACCCCTTCGTCGAGGCCAAAGCACGAAAGGTGTTATCCCTGTCCGGGAACCTCGAGGCGATGCTTGGGTATGTGGAGACATATGGCGGTCACATCGAACTCTGGGTCCGTTCCTCCCGGCACCCTGATGGAGCTACGCACCTTTCGAAGCCGCTTCTTCGCGTCTTGAACAGGTTGAAAACACAAGGAAAGGCAGCGGTGAAACCTTATCCGTGACCCTCTTTTCCGACAGGCCGGGTGTTACGTTCCCCAACGTGGTGTTTTCCACTCAAGATGGATATGGCTATCAAGTATTTTGATACTCAGATCGGACTGCCCCCAGGCCGCCCTTCTCCCTCGGTGATTGGAGAGTTTCTCTCCCTCGTCCTTCGCGAATTCCGTTGGTTCGAACCCAGGCGTTATGGCTATGCATCCTTGAGAGAACCCATCGACCCGCACCGCCTCGACCTTGGTGCGCTCGTCGCCTACTACGAAAAGCATGGCAACTTGCACGTGGCGGCACGCACCGATCGGGACTTCATCTCGATTTATCCCGTCACGACCGGTGCCCCGCCATACACAGGGATGATCTCCTGGCTGACGTCCGCGAGCTCGGCCTCGAAAGCCTCGTGGCGCGCGGCCCATGCACAGCAGGTGGTCGAGCTCATGCGCCTCGTCCAGTCTCCGCTGGCCCTGGCCGGGTTGGATACGGATCTTCACGGCAAACACTGGAGGCTCGTGCACAAGAGCCTCCCCACGGATGAGGGAAAGGACTTCACCTATTCGGAAGAGGAGTTCACCGTGCGCGACTACAGCGAGGGCCTCACGGGCCTCGTCTGGCGCAACTTCTACGGGCCGCCCTTCGTGCGCATGTTCGGCCAGCGGCTCGAAACTCTGCCCTCGGAGTGCCGCGAGTCTTTCGGTGAGGACCTCGTCCTCGTCCAGCCCTACGAGCTGCCCACTGAAGCGGGCACCGAGGCGGGCATCGCCCGCGAGCGCGAGCTCATCTCCCTGCTCGGCCCCGAGTGCTTCTACGACCACGAGCGCCATACACTCCCCACCCGCCGCCCCGTCCTGGACACACCTGGCCAGCCACTTCACTGACCGGTTCCGTCCGCTCAGCTCCTCACGGCCTCCGCGTTGCGCAGCACGAACTCGCGCACCACGCGCTTCACCGCGGCCTCGTCGAAGGGCTTCTCCAGGGTGGGGTTGGGCACCCGCGCCAGGAAGTCCCTCGCCCCCTGGGTGAACGCCCCGCCGGAGACGAAGACGAAGCGTTGCTCCAATCCCGAGCCGCCCTGCTGGATGGCCTCGTACAGGTCCTTGCCCCCAAAATCCGGCATCATCACGTCGCACAGGATGACGTGGAATCGCCCGTCCGCCGTCAGCCGCTCCAGCGCCTGCCGCCCGCTGGTGGCCAGCTCCACGTCGTGCTCGCGGAGGATCCGCCGCAGCGAGCGGCCCACCGCGGGCTCGTCGTCCACGATGAGCACCCGTCCACGTTGGGCCGTGGGTGCCGGCTGCGGGGCCTGCACCGGCTTCTCCACCCGGGCGCACTCCTCGGCGACCGGCAGCACCACCCGCACCACGGTGCCCTGGCCCGGCTCGCTCTCCACGGAGATGTCCCCGCCCAGGCTCGTGATGATGCCGTGGCAGATGGACAGGCCCAGGCCCGTGCCCACGCCCACCGGCTTCGTCGTGTAGAAGGGGTCGAAGATGCGCCCGAGCGCCTCCCGGGGGATGCCCGAGCCCGTGTCCTGCACCTCCACCACCACCCGCCCATCCTGTCCCAGGCGTGTCACCAGGCGGATCTCATTCCTCTCCGCCGCGCCCTCGGGGATGGCCTGGGCCGCGTTCACCACCAGGTTGAGGAACACCTGGCACAGCCGGCCCTCGTTGCCCATGACGCGCGGCACGGGCCCGAACTCGCGCCGCAGCCGCGCACGGTGCTTGATTTCGTTGTCGGCCAGCGTCACCGCCGACTCCAGCACCGCGTGCACGTCCACCGGCTCCACCCGCTCCTCGTCCGGCCGCGAGAAGGCCTTGAGCTGGCGGACGATCTGGCGCACGCGCTCGGCGCCCTCGCGCGCCTCGGCCAGCACCGAGCGCCACTCCTCAGGGCCTCGCGCGAGCACGGGCGAGCGGCTCATCTCCTCCGCCAGGAAGCCCAGGTTGGAGATGACGAAGGCCAGCGGGTTGTTGATTTCATGGGCGATGCCCGCCGCGAGCGTCCCCATGGAGGCCATCCGGTCCGCCAGCGACAGGCGGCTCTGCAACTGCCTCTGCTCGGTGACGTCGCGCGCGATGGACACCACGGCCGGCTCGCCATCGAAGAGCAGGGGCAGCGAGGCGAACTCCGCCACGCGCACCTTTCCGTCCCGCCGCATCAATCGCCGCTCGCCCGTCACCAGCGCCACCGAGCCCTCGGGCGTGGGCGGATCGTCCAGCACGAACTCCCGCAGCCGCCGCCCCATCAGCTCCTGCGGGCGCGCGAAGCCCAGCGAGGACACCAGCGCCGCGTTGGCGTAGATGATGCGCCCGTCGCGCTGGATGGCCGCCGGGTCCGGCACGCCCTCCAGGAGGATGCGGAAGCTGGCCTCGGACAGCTTGAGGGCCTCCTCGAACTGGCGCCGCTCGGTGATGTCGCGGGCGATGCCCTCCACCGCCACGCACAGCCCCGAGGCGTCCATCACCGGCGTCACCACGTGTTGCAGCCACACCGTGCGCCCGTCCCGCCGGGTGAAGCGCACCACCACCGGCGAGTCATGCTTCTCGGGCTCGGCCAGCAACTGCTCCAGCACCTCCCGGTCCTCCGGGTGCATCTGCCGGTGCCACAGCTCGGGATCCCTGTAGTGCTCCTCCGGGGTGAAGCCCAGGTTCTTCGTCACCACGCCGCTGACGAAGGCGAAGCTGCGCGTGCCCGCCAGCTGGTAGCGGTACAGCACGTCCGAGGCGTTCTCCGCGATGCGCCGGAAGCGCAGCTCCCGCTCGCGCAGCGACCGCGCCGACTGCCGCTGCTCCATCGCCAGCGCGATGGCTCCGGCCGCCGCCCACAGCAGGTCCACCTCCAGCTTCTCCCACTCCCGCGCCTCCACGCAGTTGTCGAAGCCGATGAAGCCCGACAGCGTGCCGTGCACCCACAGCGGCAGCGTGAGCACGGAGAGGATGTCCTGCGACTCCAGGAGCCTTCGCTCCTCGGAGGGCAGGTCCTTCACCAGCGCGGAGAGGATCTGCCCTCGCGACAGCAGCTCGTAGACGTGCGGCAGCTGCCGCTCCAGGTGCATGTCCTGCAGCTCCGGGTTCTCGAGCTCGGGCTTCACTCCGGGGGCGCACCACTCGGCGCGCTGGCTGAAGAGCAGGTTGCCGTCCGGGGAGCGGTGGGCCTCGAAGAGGTAGGCCCGGCTGGCTCCCGAGGCCTCTCCCAGCGGCTCCACCAATTCCTCGAACAGGCTCTCCGCGGGCGAGGCCGCCAGCAGCCGCTGCTGAATCTCCACCAGCGCGGTCAGGTAGCGCTCACGCCGGGCCAGCGCGGCCGTCGCGCCGTGCAGCTCGGGGGGACGGGGGGAGGCGTCGGTCGGCTGAGGCTTCGAATGCATGGGGGGAAAACCTTCCGGAGGATACCCCGTCCGCCTCCTCTCCTGCATCAAACACTGAGAAACCGGGTATCGGTTGGACCCCCTCTAACCGGCGGCGGCGATGGGGGCGATGGCTGGCGCCTCTCGGGGCAGCCGGACGTGGAAGCAGCTGCCCTGCTGGGCGCCGGGGCTCTCGGCCCAGATGGTGCCGCCGTGGCGCTGGACGATTTCCCGGCAGATGAAGAGGCCCAGCCCCAGGCCGCCGAAGTGCCGCGAGGTGGCGTTGGAGGCGCGGGCGAAGGGCTGGAAGAGGGAGGCGAGGCTCTCGGGCGGAATGCCGATGCCCTCGTCGCGCACGCGCAGCTCCACGGACTCGGGGGTGAGATGGAAGCCCACGCGCACCGTGCCGCCCTGGGGGGAGTAGCGCACGGCGTTGGACAGCAGGTTCGTCACCACCTGCTCCAGGCGGGGGCCGTCCCAGACGCCCTCCACGGGCTCCTGGGGGGCCTCGAAGGTGAAGCGCAGGCCCTCGTCCCCCCTCAGCTCGAAGCGCTCGATGACCTCGCGCACCAGGGGCACCAGGTCCACGCGGGCGCGCTCCAGCTCGAAGCGGCCGGCTTGAATCCGCGAGGTGTCCAGCAGGTCGTCCACCAGGCGGGTGAGGCGGTCCGTCTGCCGGGCCATGGAGCGCAGGGCCTTGAGGGTGCGCTCGCGCTCGGGGAAGTCGCCGCCCTTCTCCATGCGGTTGAGGGTGAGGGCGGCGAAGCCCTTGAGGGGGGTGAGGGGCGTGCGCAGCTCGTGGCTGGCCACGGAGAGGAACTCCTCGCGCAGGCGCACCGCCTCGCGCAGCTCGCCCTGGGCGGCCTCGGTGCGCGAGGCCATCTCGTTGAAGCCGCGGCACAGCCCGCCCAGCTCGTCCTCGTCGTCCTCGGGCACGCGCCGGCTGAGCTCGCCCCGGGCGATGGCGGCGGTGGCCTCCACCAGCGTGTCCAGGCGGCGCATCAGGTCCCTCGCGACGAACTGGGAGAGGGCCAGGGTGAGCAGCACGCCCACGGCCAGCATGGCGACGAAGGCCGCGCTGGTGCGGGTGATGGCGCGGTAGGCCACCCCCAGGTCCTGGGTGACGACGACGCTCCACTCGGTGCCGGGCACGGGCGCGTCGGCGGCCAGGAGGATGTGCCGGTCCTCCGCGTCGAACGTCTCCACCACGCCCTCGTCGATGTTGGTGAGGTGCAGGCGAAGGGCGCTGGGGAGCAGGGCCTCGCTCAGCAGCGGGGCGCCGGGCTGGGTGTCGCGCAGCAGCAGCAGGCCGCGCCTGTCGAGCACCTGCACGCGGAAGCGCTGGGCGGCGGGCGTCACCGCGGCGGACAGGCGCTCCAGGGACAGCAGGCCCACGAGCATGCCCTCCAGCTTCCCGTCCTGTTTGAAGGGGAGGGCGACGGCCACGTGGGGCAGGCCGAGCTGGCTGACGTAGGGGCGCGAGACATAGGGGGCGCCGGTGCTCAGCACGCCGGCGTAGTAGTCGCGGTGGGCGAAGCTGCCCATTTGCTCGTGGCCGTAGGAGGTGGCGAGCCCCACGCCCTCCTTGTCCACGGCGAGCGCGGCGTCGAAGGCGCGCGCCTGGGCGGGGAGGTTGCGCAGGTAGAGCTCCAGCAGCTTCGTGTCGCGCGAGGCGAAGGCGCTGCGGAAGCCGGGGGACTCGAGCAGCAGCTGGAGGGACTCGCGCGCGTCGTCCAGGTAGCGCACGAGGAAGTCCGCCTCGCCGGCCGCGGCGCGCACGGTGTCGTCGCGCACCTGGTTCTCGATGGCGCGCTGGGCGAGCCAGGCGCCGAAGCCGCCCAGCGCCAGCAGTGGCACCAGCCCGGCGAAGGCCAGCCCGCGCAGCAGCTTGAAGGCCACGGTGCGAGGGGCGCGGGGCCGGAGGCCAGCGGCCATGAGGGCGCAGGTGAAGGTGAGGATGAGGTAGATGCAGGCGGCGGGTCCGGAGCCGCTGCGGCCCAGGCCCCAGGCCAGCAGGGCGAAGTCCACCGCCAGCAGGCCGAAGTAGACGCGGGGCAGCCAGGGCCAGCGCGTGCTCGCCGGGGCCAGCAGCCCCGCCCCGCTCACCAGGAAGACGAGCCCCATGGGCACCAGCAGCGGGGCGAGCGCGGCGTAGAAGACGGTGGGCAGGTGCTGGTGGGCCCCCAGCATGAGGAGCCCGAAGCACAGCGCGATGAGCGCCACCACGCCGCGGAATACCTCGCGCCGCCGCCACGCGGGGGACGTCTCCAGCGCCAGCCCCGCCAGCAGCAGCGGGTAGAGGATGGCGCCGGTGAGGCCCCCGGTGCGCACGTTGAGCACCCACCAGTACAGGCCGGTGACGGCGCCGAAGCCCACGCGGCCCAGCACGTCCAACCAGCGCGGGGCGTGCGGATAGAGGAGCGTGGCCATGAGCACGATGCTGCTGGCCAGGTACGCCAGGCCCATGGCGCGCACGTACGGGTAGAGGGGCCGGAAGGCGGCGGCGTGGAACTCGTACGGCGCGTACGTCATCGCCACGCCGAAGATGAGACCGAACAGCGCGGCGGGCCAGGTGAGGGGCAACGGGGGCGTGCGCGCGGGCTCGGCTTCCGGGCCCGGCTCGGGGGACGAGCGCATGGGACCCTCCTTCCAAGCAGCTTGCCCGGACTAAATCCACATGCTGTGTGTGCATCGTCCATCGCCCGACAGGAGCGGGTGTGGGCGCGAGGAGGCTGTTTCTCAGGCGCTGGCTTCGCGGGGCAGCTCCACGGTGAAGGTGGCGCCGGCGCCGGGGGTGCTCAGGACGCTCACCGTGCCGCCCAGGGCCTCGATGATTTGACGGGTGATGTAGAGGCCCAGGCCCAGGCCGCCGTAGTGTCGGTCCGACACGGCGCGCTCGAAGCGGCCGAAGAGGCGCGGCAGGCTCTCCGGGGCGATGCCGATGCCCTCGTCGCGCACCACCAGGCGGACGCGCTCGGCGTCGGCCTCCACCCGCACCACCACGGGCTTGCCCGCGCCGTACTTGAGCGCGTTGGACAGCAGGTTCGTCACCACCTGCTCCAGGCGCAGCCTGTCCCACATGCCCCGGGCGGGGCCGGGGAGGTGGAGGAGGATGGGGCTCTGGGACTGGGTGGCGGGCAGCTCGAAGCGGGCGGCCACGTCCTGGACGAGCGCGGTGAGGTCCACCTCCTCCAGGTCCAGGCGCAGCCGGCCGGCGTGGATGCGGGTGACGTCGAGCAGCTCGTTGACGAGCGCGTTGAGGCGGCCGGCGTTGCGGTCGACGTTCTCCAGCTTGGACATGAGCGAGGCGGGCAGCGTGCCGGCCTCCCCGCGGCGGGCGCCGCGCAGCAGGGACTGGACGTTGAGCTTGAGGGAGGTGGTGGGGGTGCGCAGCTCGTGCGCGGCCACGGTGAAGAACTCGTCACGCTGGGCGACGGCGTGGCGGGCCTCGCGGAAGAGCAGCACGTTGTCGACGGAGAGGGCCACCCGGTCTCCCAGGTCCTCGGCGAAGCGCAGGTCCTCCGGCTCATAGGCGCGCTCGGAGAAGGTGAGGAGGACGAGCACGCCCAGGGTGCGCCCGCGCGCGCGCAGGGGCACGGCCATGAGGGAGCGGGGCCCCATCATGCGCATGAGGCGCAGGTGCTCGGGGTCGCGGGTGAGGGAGGAGAGGAGGGCGGGCGTCACCCCGGTGAGCAGTTGGGGAGTGTCCTGGGGCAGCAGCAGCCCCATGGGGCCGGGCTCGGCGGAGGACTGGGTGCAGTGCCGCATCACCTCGACGAGCAACGTCTCCTGGGCGGGCTCGCTGGCCACCGTCTCGAGCAGCAGCGGCTGGCCCCTGCTGTCGAGCACCTGGAGGACGCAGCCCTCGCCGAGCGTGGGGACGCACCGGCGCGCCAGCTCGTGCAGGGCGCTCTCCACGTCGAGCGAGGCGGTGAGCAGGTGGCTGACCTCGGCGAGGAAGCCCGTCTCCAGCTCCTCGCGCTTGCGGCGGGTGATTTCGCTGAACCAGAGGGTGAGCATCTCCCGGCGCTTGAGGGCGACGACGCGGAACCAGCGCGAGCGGTTGGCCAGGGGGAAGCACACCTCGTCGATGTAGGGCTCGCCGCTCTCCACCACGCGCACGTAGCGCGCGAGGATGCCGCGGGCGCGCACGTCCGGGAGCAGCTCCGAGAGGCCCCGGCCCCGGATGTGGGTCAGACCCATGCCCAGCATGGACTCGGAGGCGGGGTTGGCGTACTGCCAGTGGAAGTCCACCAGCTCGCCGGAGGGGTCGCGCACGGGGGAGAGCGCCATGAAGCCGTCGGGGTGGTCCGCGACGAGGGCCCACTCCTCCTGGTGGGAGGCCGAGGCGGAGACCTCGTCCGGCTCCTCCGGGATGCTCTTCATGGCGGCACGGAGCATGGCCATGGCTGGCGACCTCCTACTGGCGCAGGACCCCCCAGCGCCTGCTCTTCACGGGAAATCGTGGAATGAAGCGTGGCGGCGATCAAGCTGGGGGAGTCAAACGACTTCGAGGACCGTCCACTCGCGTACCTCGCCGGCCAGGGTGACCTCGATGGTGTCGCCCGCCCGACGTCCCATGAGGGCGCGGCCGACGGGGGAAGCGGGGGTGATGACGGAGAGGAAACCATCGCCGCCGGGGCCTGTGAGCTCGGTGCCGGCGCCGACGGGGAGGAGGAAGAAGGTGCGCTCGGCGAAACCATCCTCGTCCTCGGTGGAGACGTCGATGATGGCGCCGAGGGCGACGGGGCCCTTGCGCGAGAAGCGGGGGAGGCCGGCGTCCTGGAAGTCGGAGAGGGCCTTGAGCTCCTCCTGGACGCGGCGGGCGCGTTGGGCCTGGCCGGAGGCGAGGCTGCCGTACTCGATGACGGCGCGGCCGTCTTCCTTCTTCTCGGACTCGGTGGCCAGGGAGCGAGCGGCCTCGCGGGCCTCGAGCTCGGCGCGATGGGCGACGCGGTCGCTCTGACGGAGACGCTCGGCGAGCTGGGCCAGCAACTCTTCTTTGTCCAGCAGTGGCATGGGTGCGACAGGACTGTAGCTCCGTGGCGTGAGGGCTCCAGTTTCCGGCTACAGTCCGTGGCCCATGACGCCGAAAGAACTGTCGGAGAAGGCCCGGGAGCTGGTGGGGCAGGGGTGGGTGTTGTTGGACGTGAGGACGCCGGAGGAGTACCGGCAGGGGCACCCGGAGCCGGCGAGGAACATTCCGGTGCAGGAGCTGCCGCAGCGGGTGGGGGAGGTAGGACCGCCGCAGACGAAGGTGGTGGTGTACTGCCAGGCGGGGGGTCGGAGCGCGATGGCGGTGCAGATCCTCCGTGCGCACGGCTTCACGGACATCTTCGACCTGAGGTCGGTGAACAACTGGTAGGGCCGGGCAACCCGAGCAACTCCTCCCTCTCCCTCTGGGAGAGGGTCGGGGTGAGGGTATGGAGCCCCGTGGCCCACTGGAGTCGTCGGGACAATCCGCTCACCGCGGATGCAGGCCGCGCAGGAAGCGCATCACGTCATGGACGAAGCGGTGGGGCTGCTCGACGTGGGGAGCGTGGCCGGTCCGCGAGTAGAGGGCGAAGGAGCCCTGGGGGAGGGCATCGGCGAGGGCCCGCTGTTCGGAGACGGGGAAGAACCCATCCTGATCGCCACCGACGACGAGGGAGGGCACGGAAATTTCGCCGAGACGCGCGGAGTGGTCCTCGGCGATGAGGCCGGCGAGGGAGGCCTGCCAGACGCGAGCGGGGACCTTGAGGCTCTCGGAAACGGCGGTGTCGAGGAAGGAGGGAGGGATGGGGCGGAAGAAGGTGCTGGCCTGGAAGTCGCGGACGAAGGCGGGGTCGATGGGATCGGAGAGGGTGTCGACGTAGGACATGAGGTCGGCGGCGACGGGGTTGCCGTGGACGGTGGGGGCCGAGCCGATGAGGACGAGGGCCTGGACGCGGTCGGGGTATTGGAGGGCGACCTGCTGGGCGATGAAGCTGCCCATGGAGTGGCCGACGAGGACGGCGCGCTGGATGCCCTGGGAGTCGAGGAAGGCGGCGACGTCGGCGGCGAAATCGGATTGCGAGTAGCAGCAGGCGGGGCGTGACGAATCACCATGGCCGCGCTGGTCGAGCGCGTAGACGTGGAAGCGGCGGGGGAGGATGGGGAGGACGCGGTCGAAGGAGAGGTACGAGTCGGTGTAGCCGTGGAGGAGGACGAGCACGGGGCCGTCCTGACGACCCTGCTCGACGTAGTGGAGCTGGACGCCGGTGGAGAGCTGGACGGTGCCTTCGCGGAAGGAGGCGGAGGAGTCAGGGGCCTCGAGCGGTGAGGAAGGGAGGACCGTCTGCGCGGCGAGAGCGGTGGGGGCGCCGAGAGCGGTGGAGGCGAAGAGCAGGAGCAGATGAGCCTTCATGCGGAGGATCCCTCGAAAGGTAGGGAGCCGACCCTAACGAAGCCCCCTGACACCGGACCCACTCCTCCCTCTCCCTCCGGGAGAGGGTCGGGGTGAGGGTATCGAGTACCCAAGGCACCCCACCGTGCGACGAGCCGGGAAAAAGCGCCGTGTAACCTTTGAAACCCCTCCGGCGTGGACCGGGTGAGCCCGAGGAAAAGGGCGGCTCGGAAGGGGACCGGAGATGAAGAAGACGACGGAAGTGGCGGTGGTGGGAGGAGGGATGGGGGGTCTGGCGGTGGCGGTGCTGCTGGCGAGAGGAGGGCGGAAGGTGACGCTCTTCGAGAAGTCGAGGCACCTGGGGGGGCGAGCGCAGACGACGGTGGTGGAGGGCTACCAGCTCAACCTGGGGCCGCACGCGCTGTACATGGGAGGGGCGGCGGCGCGGGTGCTGGGGGCGCTGGGGGTGCCGATGCGAGGGCGGGGCCCGACAGGGGAAGGGAGCCTGGCGCTGCGAGATGGCCGCCTGCACGCACTGCCCTCGGGGGCGGTGTCGCTGCTGATGACGGATCTGCTGGGGGCGGCGGGCAAGCTGGAGTTGGGGAGGGTGATGACGGGGCTGATGAAGGAGGACGCCGCGAAGCTGGAGGGCACGAGCCTGCGCGAGTGGCTGGAGGGGCACGTCTCGAGAGCGGAGGTGAGGGAGGTGGTGGAGGCCGTCTTCCGGCTGTCGACGTACTGCGCGGACACGAGGGAGCTGGGGGCGGACGCGGCGGTGGCGCAGTACCAGGTGGCGAGGAAGGGGGTGCGCTACATCGACGGCGGCTGGAAGGAGCTGGTGAACGGACTCGTCGCGTTGGCGGGGAGCGCGGGGGTCGAGGTGGTGACGTCGGCGCGGGTGGAGACGGTGGAGCGGGAGACGGGAGGGGGGTCGTCCCGGGTGCGAGGGCTGCGGTTGGCGGACGGGACGGAGTACGAGGCGGAGGCGGTGGTGGTGGCGGGGTCGCCGAGGGAGGTGGCGGAGCTGCTCCCCGGAGACGAGGTGTTGGCGGGGTGGGCGGCGGAGTCGGTGCCGGTGAAGGCGGCGTCGCTGGACGTGGGCCTTTCGAGGCTGACGAGGCCGAGGGCGCTGTTCGCGCTCGGGGTGGACGGCCCGTGGTACGCGTCGGTGCACACGGGGTGGGCGAAGCTGGCGCCGGAGGGAGGCGCGTTGGTGCACGTGGCGAAGTACCTGGGGGGGAAGGACACGGAGGCGAGCGAGAGGGAGTTGGAGGAGGTGTTGGAGCTGCTGCAACCGGGCTGGCGCGAGCACGTGGTGACGAAGCGCTTCCTGCCGGGGCTGACGGTGATGAACGCGCTGCCGACGAAGGAGAAGGGGCTGGCGGGGAGGCCGGGGCCCGGGGTGGGGCACGTGCGAGGCCTGTACGTGGTGGGAGACTGGGTGGGGAGGGAGGGGATGCTGGTGGACGCCTCGCTGGCGAGCGCCGAGACGGTGGCTCGGGAGCTGCTGAGAGAGGCGGGAGCGAGAGCGGCATGACGTCGGCGGCACACGAGGCGCTGGAGAGAGCGGCGAGGGAGAACGAGAAGTTCCTCTGGGGCCTCTGCTACCGGATGACGGGGGTGGCGGCGGACGCGGACGAGCTGGTGCAGGAGACGTACGCGCGAGCGCTCACGAAGCAACCGGCGCGGCCGGAGGAGCTGCGCCCGTGGCTGACGCGGGTGGCGCTGAACCTGGCGCGGGACAGGCTGAGGAGGAGGAAGCGGGAGGGGTACGAGGGCCCGTGGCTGCCCTCGCCGGTGGAGACGGGGGAGGAGGCGGTGCCGTCGGTGGAGGCGGAGCTGCCTGGGGGAGGGACGACGGAGGGGCGCTACGAGCTATTGGAGAGCGTGTCCTTCGCGTTCCTGCTGGCGCTGGAGGCGCTGACGCCGAGGCAGAGGGCGGTGCTGCTGCTGAGGGACGTATTCGACTACTCGGTGAAGGAGGTGGGGGAGAGCCTGGGGATGAGTGAGACGAACGTGAAGGTGACGCACCATCGGGCGAGAGAGGCGATGGAGACGTACGACCGGGGGAGGTGCGTGCCGACGCGGGAGCTCCAGGAGCGGACGAGGGGTGCGCTGATGGGATTCCTGGGGGCGCTGGCGACAGGGGACGTGGCGGCGGCGGAGGCGTTGCTGGCGGAGCCGGTGAGGGCGTTGTCGGATGGAGGAGGCGAGTTCTACGCGGCGAAGGTACCGGTGGTGGGGGTGAGGAGGGTGGCGCTGCTCTACCGTCGGCTGATGGAGCTGCGAGGCCCGGCGGACGCGGTGGAGTTGCGGATGTTCAACGGCCTGCCGGCGGTGGTGGCGGAGTGGAGGAACTGCGAGCCGCGCAACGCCGCGAGGATCGTGATGCGGGTGGAAACAGGGCCGGATGGACGTATCACCGAGGTGCACTCGGTACTGGCGAGCCGCAAGCTCGGGAACCTGCGTGAATCCCCTCTCCCTCTGGGAGAGGGTTAGGGTGAGGGTCTTCCGCCCCGCCCGAGTCACACGGGAACGGCGACGAGCTCCTCGACGACCTCGCGCAGGTGCTGTGCGCGCTGGACGATGCGGAAGCCGGCGGCCTCGACGAGGGGAACGGTCTCCCGATTGAGACGACACCCACCGGACATCCGGCACCAGACAGGATTGAGCCCATCCTGAAGGTGAGCGAGCGCGGGGCGAGGAGAGCGGACGTGCTCGAGCATGCGGAGCTGGCCGCCGGGTCGGAGGACGCGGCGGATCTCCGCGAGGCCACGGGCGGGCTCCTCCACACTACAGAAGACGAGGCAGGAGACGACGGCGTCGAAGGAGCGGTCGGGGAAGGGGAGCTGCTGGACATCGGCCTGGAGGAGCGTGACGCCGGGGCGGCGGAGGCGCGCGCGGGCGAGCATGTCGGGGTCGATGTCGATGGCGACGGTGGAGGCGACCGAGGGCGGGTAGGAGGGGAGGAGCCCGGTGCCGGTGCCCACCTCGAGGACGTCACCGGAGAGCCCCTCGACGAGCCTGTGCCGGGCGCGGTCGAGCCCGAGCCATCCGAGGGGAGTCATGAAAGCGTCGTAGAGCAGGGCCCTGGCGGTCATGGCTCCCCTTCCTATCACTCGGGGGCCTACCGGGCGGCCTGGACGCTTCCGCCCCCCGAGCCCGAGGCGGGCGTGGGCTTCCTGGCGGGGGCATCCCACTTCACGAGCCCCCAGAGGCCGAAGGCGACGAGCGCGAAGCACCCGAACTGGGCGGGTGTCAGGCCGAGGTAGCGGGAGTCGACATAGGACAGGTCGGTGGCGCGCAGGGAGTCGAAGAAGAAGCGGCCGAAGGCGTAGAGGAGGGAGAGCAGGGGCAGGAGCTTCCCACGCAGCTTGCCGGCGTTGCGCAGACCCCAGAGCAGGGCGGAGATGGCGAAGAGGAAGGCGGCGTCGTAGAGGCCCAGGTCATGACGGGGCCCCAGGGGGAGGGGGAAGTCGATGGCGAGGAAGAAGTCGGTGCGGACGCCGGGGTGGTCGTGCACGGCGAAGCAGCCGAGCCGGGCGACGGCCCAGCCGGGGGCGACGGAGAGCGCGAAGGCATCGGCGTAGTCGCGGAAGCGCAGCTTGCGCACCCGGAAGAAGACCACGGCGGCGAGGATGCCGCCGATCAGCCCGCCGAAGGAGGAGAGGCCATCCCACACCTTGAAGATCTGGAACGGGCTCTTGGAGAGCTCCTCGGGGTGGTAGGCGAAGAGGTGGAAGAGGTGGCCGACGACGACACCCACACCGACGCCCCAGGGGGCATAGTCCTGGAGGGGCGTGGAATCGAGCCCCTCGCGCTCGGCCTGGCGTGCCAGGAGGCGTGCGGCGAGGAGGATGCCCATCGCCACGAAGATGCCGAAGGGCTCGATGGTGAGGGGGCCGAGCTTGATGGAAGGAACGTGCAGGTAGGGAATCACGAGGCTCTCCGGCGGGCGGACGGAAGACACCCATAGTCCGCCTGCCGCCAGGGTGGCGAACAAATCATGGGGGGGTGGGCCTTCCCGTGGCCGTCCGGGGAGCGGGTAGGAAGCCGTCGATTTCCACCGGTACCCCATTGCGCCGGGGCGCGGGAGCGTTCCGGGCCGGATTCTCGGGCTCGCCCGGGACCGGGCGGCTATTTCCCGACCTGTCACGATCCGTATTACGCTTCCTACCTGTGAATGCTTTCCGGTTTCGTACGTTGTGAAAGTCGTCCAGTGGAACCCCCCGGAGCGTCCGAGGTGTCCACAGCGGGAACTCCACCGGTCCATGTCAGGGGGGACCGCTCTAGTCGCACTGTGAGCCGGACGTGTGAACGACGACGGTGTCCCACCCCGCCTTCCGCCAGGGCGCGGCCGGCGTCCACCCAGGTCCCGCGCGCAGTCAGTGCCGTCGTTATTCTGTAAAGGAGCGAACCCATCATGAAGTCCTATCTCCTGGTTCCGAAGGAGTCGATCGAGACCCAAGCCCATCCGGGCGTGCGGGGCACGGAGCAGGGAGAGCGGGTGCTGCAGCGCAGCACCGCCCTGCAGTTCATGATCAGCGGGCGGGCGCCAGACATGCTGCGGAGCCTGGGATTGCGCTCCGCGACGCTGCCGGGGCGGCTGCCCGAGGTGAGCACCCCTCCCACCAAGAGCCGCAAGGGGCGGGGCCGCGGCCGCAAGAACGAGGTCGACGTGGCGGCCTCGGCCTCGGAAGGGCCGGTGATGATGGAGTCGGCGTCCGCCTCGGAGGTGGGCACCTACCGGCACATGCCGCTCATCGGCGCCACCATGGCCCACTTCAACACGGAGCAGGCCGAGCGCATCGCCCGGGAGGAGCTCGGGCGCGACTTCGAGTTCATCCCGGACACGGTGCAGCTCACCTTCCCGGGGCCGGTGTCCGCCGGGCAGATGGGGCCGCGCAACCAGGGCCTCTCCTCGCTCCAGCACCGCGAGTGGCCCGAGGAGTGCGGTGTCCTCTCCGCTCACGCCCAGGGCATCCGGGGCGCGGGCGTGATGCTCGGCATCCTCGACACGGGCGTGGACGCGGACCACCCGGAGCACATGGGGCGCCTCATCCAGTTCCGCTACGTCTCGCTCTTCCCCAACTCGCCGCACAACCCGGCGCGTGACGTGCGCGGCTTCGACCCGGATGGGCATGGCACCCACGTGGCCGGCATCGCCGCGGGCCTCAACCACGGCGTCGCTCCGGAGGTGGACCTCTACGTCGCCTCGGTCATCGAGTCCGAAACCATACGCACCAGCCTGGGACGGGTGGCCGCCGGCATGGAATGGCTGCTACACCAGTTCTCGCGTCCCGAGAACGCCACGCGTCCCGCGGTGGTGAACATGTCCCTGGGGTTCCCCGTGCAGCCTCCGCCCGGAGTCAGCGACATGGAGTACCGCCTGAACATCCGGGCCCTGCAGACGCTGGTGCGCCGCCTGGTGGACTCCAACGTCCTGCCCGTGGTGGCGGCTGGTAACGGAGGCGCTGGGACGGCTGGTTACCCAGCGGCCTTCCCCGAGGCCCTCTCCGTGGGGGCGGTCGACTTCTCGAGGCGCGTGGCCAGCTTCTCGGCCAGCGGCGTGGTGGGACAGCGACCTGTTCCCGACGTGATGGGTTATGGCGTGAACGTCTACTCGAGCACAGAACGAAGGTGTAACAACCAGGCGTTCTATGAACGAATGAGCGGAACGAGCATGGCCGCCCCTTACGTCGCGGGTCTGGCCGCGCTATATCGCTGCCGTTCCCCCGACTTGACGGCGGAAGAAGTCAGGGATTTGATTCTGGACAATACGCTGAAGCTGCCCAAGACGCCTGCCGGACGTGCTGGCAGGGGTCTGGCGGTTTTCAAGTAGTGGCGGCAGCCAGGGCCGGCGCCAGGTGAGCGCCGGGCCTGTCGAGGAGGAAGTGGGATGAGCAGGAAGACAGCCACCTCACCGCGCCGGGCCTCCGGCCGCTTTCCACGGATGTCCGCCGTCACGCCCCTCCCGGGTTCCCGGGTGGAGAGCGCGCAAGGGTGGATCGAGGCCCTGGTCATGCCCCGGGAAGAGCCCGGAGCCGCGTGGCGCCCGTCCATCCAGCGAGACCGCTCGCTCGTCCACAAAGCCGCTTGCGAGCAGAGCAAGCAGTTTCGGGACTCGGTGCTGAGCTTCCTCCAGGCGCACCATCTCATGGGCGCCGTGAGGTGGATCAGCGAGCCCGGCTCCACGCCCATGGTGACGCTCTACTGCACGCCCCGGGTGTTGGAGCAGCTGCAGCGCGCGCCGGAGTTCGAGGCGGGGCGCACCGCGGGTCTCGAGATGTACACCTGAGCCAGCCCCTCAGGATGGACACCTGAGCGGGGCTCGAGGTTCCCCTCGAAGGTCGGGACTTCCCTACAGCTTCTGGTTCGCCCGGCTCTTGGCGGCTCGCCTCCTGGGGGGGCGTTGCCTCGCCTGCCTTCTCCGACCTTCCGAGCGTCCCGACTATTCCCGACTGGAAATGATTTACTCACTTGACTTCCAAGTGGCAACCCCCTGAACGGCCGTTGCGCTTGCATCCACGGGAAGAAGTCCCACCTTGCACGCTTTTTCCCTTCGGACCCCAGGACAGGTCCGTGGATGCCCCCTCTCCCCCTGGGAGAGGGCTGGGGTGAGGGTCTGCCCGCCTGCCTGCCGGGCGACGCCGCTGGGCCGGGTTCCGCCTCCATACGACTGAAACGAACGAGCCGGGCGAAAGGGTCTGACGGCCCCTCCGCACCGGCTCGTTGGGTGGCGTGCGCTGCCCGGGGGCGCGCGTTGGCCAGCCTACATATTGAGGCCGCCGTCCACGTCGATGGTGCGGCCGTTGAAGTAGTCGCACTCGAGGACGAACTTCACGGCGAGCCACAGGTCCTCGGGCAGGCCGATGCGGCCCACGGGGATGTTGGCCACGAGGGCGTCACGGGCCTTCTGGTTCATGCCCTGGGTCATGGGCGTCTCGACCATACCGGGGGCGACGGCGCCCACGCGGATGCCGAAGGGGGCGAACTCGCGCGACCAGGTGACGGTGTTGGCGGCCAGCGCGGCCTTGGCGGACACGTAGTTGCTCTGCCCGCGGTTTCCGTGCCGGGCGATGGAACTCATGTTGACGATGACGCCGGGGCGCTGATCCGTCTGCACCATCTTCGCCACCACCTCGCGCACCATGAAGGTGGCGCCGGTGAGGTTGACGCCGATGACGGCGTTCCAGTCGGCGGTGGACAGCTTCTTCACCTCACCGGTGGTCTTGTCCTTCTTCACCAGCAGCGAGTCGCGGAGGATGCCGGCGTTGTTGATGAGGCCGTTGAGGCCACCCATGGACTCGTGGGCCCACTGGACGAAGGAGACACACTCCTCCTCCTTGGAGACGTCCAGGCGGCGGCGGTGGATGGCGGCGGGGAGGGCGGCGAGGCGCTCCTCGTTGACGTCGCCCACGGCGACCTTGGCGCCGGCCTCGTGCAGGCGGGTGGCGAAGTGAGCGCCCATGCCCTGGGCGCCGCCCGTGACGATGACCTTCAAGTCCTTGAGCTGCATGCGGTGCTTCTCCTGGCTGACGCAATGCGTAGCATCGGGGTGTGCGCCAGCGTGTGAATGACAGCTTTTGACAATACCGCGAGGGGGGTGTTACGCAAGGTTGAAAGATGAATCGGTCTTCAACTTCGCCAACCGAGCGCATCGTGCCCGCGACCCCGCGAGGACAGCGCACGCGCCAGAAGCTCCTGAGGGCGGCGGAGGCCGTCTTCGGGGAGAAGGGCTACGAGCATGCCTCCATCGCGGATATTACGCGAGAGGCGGAGGTGGCGCTGGGGACTTTCTACGTCTACTTCCCGGACAAGCAGTCCATCTTCGTGGAGGTGGTGGACGAGCTGGGGGCGCGGCTGCGGCGGCTCATCGCGGAGTCGGTGGCGGCGTGCGAGGACCGGATGCAGGTGGAGCGGGAGGGATTGCGGGCCTTCTTCCAGTTCGTGGGGAGCAACCGCAACCTGTACCGCATCGTGCGCCAGGCGGAGTTCGTCGATGAGGAGTGCTACCGGCGCTACTACGACCGCTTCGCGAAGGGGTACGTGTCGGGCCTGGTGAGGGGCATGGAGGCGGGCGAGGTACGGCGGATGGACCCGGAGGCGCTGGCCTACTGCCTGATGGGGCTGGGGGACTTCCTGGGGATGCGCTGGGTGCTGTGGGAGGGGGAGGGCGGGCTGGAGCACGTGTTGGACACCGCGATGGATTTCATCCGCCACGGCATGGACGCGCGTCCTGCCGGGGCAGACACCGAGAGCGGGAAGGGGCGCCGCAAGCCCCGGGTCCCGCGGAGCAGGAGCCGATGAGGTACGCCAACATCCTGGCCACTGGCCGCTATGTCCCCGAGAAGGTCCTCACCAACGCCGACGTGGAGCGCATCATCGGCGAGCCGGTGGATGCGTGGTTGCAGCAGAACGTGGGCATCAAGCAGCGCCACCTGATGGCGGATGACCAGGTGACGAGCGATTTGTGCGTGGCCGCCGCGAAGCAGGCGATGGAGCGCGCGGGCGTGAAGCCCCAGGAGTTGGATCTCATCATCATCTCCACGGACACGCCGGACTACCTGAGCCCGGCGACGGCCTCGGTGGTGCAGGCGAAGCTGGGCGCGAGCAACGCGGGCACGTTCGACATCAACGCCGCGTGCGCGGGCTGGGTGACGGCGCTGGACGTGGCGAGCAAGACGATCGCCGCGGACGAGAGCTACCAGCGCGTGCTGGTGGTGGGCGCGTACGGGATGTCCCGGTACATCAACTGGAAGGACAAGAAGACGTGCACGCTCTTCGCGGACGGGGCGGGCGCGGTGGTGCTGGGCGCGAGTGACAAGCCGGGCTTCCTGGGCGCGAAGCTGCTGGCGGCGGGCGAGTACCACGACGCGCTGGGGGTCTACACGGGCGGCACGTACCGGCCGGCCACGGCGGAGACGCTGGCGCTGACGAACGGCAAGCCGGCGGTGCAGTTCGTGCGCAAGTTCCCGGCGACCTTCAACACCGAGCGCTGGCCCATGCTGCTCAAGCAGTTGCTGGAGCGGGCGAAGCTGACGATGAACGACGTGGACCACTTCGTCTTCACGCAGCTGAACCTGCGCACCATCGAGGCGACGATGAAGGCGCTGGAGCAGCCCATGTCCAAGACGAACTGGACGATGGACAAGTGGGGCTACACGGGCTCGGCGTGCATCCCGATGACGCTGGATGACGCGGTGGTGGAGGGCCGGGTGAAGAAGGGCGACCTGGTGGCCCTGTGCGCGAGCGGCGGTGGCCTGGCGATGGCCTCGGCGCTGTACCGCTGGACGGCCTGATCGGTCGCCCGGGCGACTGAGAACACAACCGACGGAGGGGACGGAGCATGTTCATCGGCGACTGGATGGGTCGTGGGGCCATGTATTGGCCGGAGCACACGGCGGTGGTGGATGTGGCCAGGGGAGAGTCGGGCCGCTTCACCTACCGGGCGATGAACGCGCGCGCCGAGGCGCTCGCGGGCTGGCTGCGGGACGTGGCCGGCGTGTCGAGGGGTGACCGGGTGGGGCTGGTGGCCCACAACGGGGTGGAGAACCTGGATGTGTTCTTCGCCTGCGGGAAGCTGGGCGCCATCTTCGTCCCCTTCAACTGGCGCCTGCACGCGCAGGAGCTGACGGACCTGGTGCGCGACACGGGCCCGCGCGTGCTGCTCTTCAGCGACGACTTCCGCGACAACGTGGCGGCGGTGCACAGGCAGGTGGGGGACTCGCTGAAGCTCGTGCACCTGGAGGGACAGGGTCTGCCGGAGAGCCGCCCGTACGCCGAGGTGCTGGCGCACGTGTCCACGTCGAAGGTGACGAACGAGCAGGTGAGCGAGGAGGACATCATCTGCCTGCTCTTCACGGGCGGGACGACGGGGAAGTCGAAGGGTGCGCGCATCAGCTACCGGATGGTGGCGTGGAACACGCTCAACACGCTCATCCACGAGGTGCGGCCCGGGGACGTGACGGTGACGCACACGCCGATGTTCCACACGGGCGGACTGCTGGTCTACACGGTGCCGATGCTCACGTGTGGGGGCACGGTGGTGCTGATGCGCCGCTGGGACGCGGACGAGATGCTGCGGCTGGTGGAGCGCGAGAAGGTAACGCTCTTCTTCGCGGTGCCGACGCAGTACCAGCAGATGTACGACTCGCCGCGCTTCCGGACGACGGACCTGTCGAGCGTGCGCTTCGTGACGAGCGGTGGAGCGCCGCTGCCTGTGCCGTTGTTGCAGGCGTGGCAGGCGGTGCACCGGGTGCCCTTCAAGCAGGGCTTCGGCATGACGGAGTTCGGGCCCGGCATCTTCAGCATGGGTCCGGAGTTCGCGGAGTCGAAGGCGGGCTCGATCGGCCGGCCCAACTACTTCATCGACGCGCGGCTGGTGGATGACGACGGGCGGGACGTGCCCGAGGGGGGCACGGGGGAGCTCATCCTCAAGGCGCCGTCGATGTGCTCGGGGTACTTCGAGAACGCGGAGGCGACGGCGGAGGCGATCGACGCGGGGGGTTGGTTCCACACGGGGGACCTGGCGCGGCGGGACGCGGACGGCTTCTACTTCATCGTGGGGCGCAAGAAGGACATGTTCATCTCCGGGGGAGAGAACGTGTACCCGCTGGAGCTGGAGACGGTGCTGTACGAGCACCCGGCGGTGCAGGCCTGCTCGGTGGTGGGGGTGCCCGACGCGAAGTGGGGCGAGGTGGGGCGAGCCTTCGTGGTGCTCAAGCCAGGGGCATCGGCGACGCCGGATGCACTGCTGGAGCACCTGCGCAACCGGGTAGCGCGCTACAAGGTGCCGAAGAAGGTGGAGCTGGTGGAGGCGCTGCCGGTGTCGGCGGCGGGAAAGATTCTCAAGCGAGAGCTGCGAGAGCGGGCGATCGCCTCCGACAAGAGTTGAGCCCAACTCCCCTCTCCCTCCGGGAGAGGGACGGGGTGAGGGTACCAGGGCCCCGGGTTGAACCCGAGTCAATCCCCTCTCCCTCTGGGAGAGGGCCAGGGTGAGGGTCGTCCCGCGAAACCACGCGGGGCAATCCCAGCCATCTCGAAATCAGTAGGAGCCGGCACGAGCCGTGGGGAGAGGGACTGTCAAATGAAGAAGCAACTGCTGTCGGCGGTGATGCTGTGCGCGCTGGGGCTGGGGGGCTGCGGTGACGACACCACTCCCAACCCGGGCAACAACACGAACACCGGGCCGAAGTACAACGCGGCGGACAAGATCAGCACGTACCTCGAGGGGAAGACGCTGGTGATGACGGGGAACGACATCCCCAGCCATCCCAACGGCTACAGCGAGGACCTGGACCTGGGTCAGGGCACCCAGTGCTACGTGCTCGTGACGATGACGGTGGCGGGTGGCGACTACCGCGTCATCAGCGACCTGGGGACGCTGCGCGAGACCTCGCCAGGGGTGCGGAAGTGTGACCGCACGACGAAGTCGGGCCAGTCGGACTTCACCACGCAGACGGTGCTCATCGAGAACGTGAGGGAGGACGGGAGCTGCTTCGATGTGACGTACAACTTCGGGATTTTCAAGCAGCTGGGGCGAGGCCAGGTGAGCCAGGACGGCAAGACGCTGAAGGTGGAGCTGTACTTCGAGAACCAGGCCACCGGCAGCCGCTGCGCGGATGGGGATGTGGGGGCGCCGACGGTCATCTTCAACAAGCAGCCCTTTACTGGAAACGCGGTGCAGACCTACACCATCCAGTAAGGAGCGGCCTCCCCGGCGCGCCCCTCACCCGGAGACGAGACGCATATGAAGTGGCGGTTGTCCGAGACAGATAGGCGGCTGCGAGGGAGCGCGCTGGCGCTGGCCCTGGGAACGGCGGGGCTCGCGTGGCCCGCCTGGGCGCAAGGGAGCACGCCCCTGCCGGGGGCCTACGCTGGATGGTACGATGCGAAGAACCGCGACGAGGACGCGGAGCCGCGCGAGTTCATCCTCATCAACTACTTCTTCACGCGAGCCACCGCGACCAATGAGATCGCGGATCCGTCCGGCCTCAAGGGCGTGACGCTGGGCCCCATCGGCATGCCCGCGGGCAGCGCGGTGCGCGTGGAGCGGCGCCCGGCCTTCTACGTCGAGCAGCGCTGGATTCCGGTCATCGAATACAGCCCGGTGTTCGTGGACGGGCTGGCCAGCTTCCGCGCGCAGCTCGAGGTGGACTACCTCTGGGGGCGCGCGGCCAATGCGTCGCAGCAGAACGAGGGCGGCGGCTTCAACGCCGACCAGGTCAACATCCAGACGAAGAACGTCAACGTCGCGCTCTACCCGACGAAGAACCCCAACGAGCTGGCCATCGTGGTGGGCACGCAGCCGGTCTACGACGCCTACTTCGACCCGACGCGCACGCCGCTCAACGACATCATCCGCACCGGCTACAAGCTGGCGTTCCTGGGCAGTGACGCCACGGGCCTGTCCGTCTTCAGCAACGCCAAGGGCCACGCGAGGCTGAGCCTGTTGCCGCTGGGCAGCGCGCAGGCGGACAAGGCGCTGCAGGACGACCCGCGGCTGAAGTACGCCGTGCTGGGCATGGCCGATTACGCGTACCCGGTGGCGCCGGGGACGAACGTGGGCCTGTCGGCCTGGTACCTGCGCGACGAGACCAAGGGCGAGGCCTATGCCTTCGAGGGCCTCATCCGGAGCGGACCCTCGTCCACGGGCCTGCCGTCCTTCGTGGGCACGTCCCGCTTCAACATCGAGCGGCCCAGCGGTTGGGTGGGCTGGCTGGGCCTCAACTTCCACCACAACATCGACTTCCGCACGGGTCCCTTCGGAGCCTCGGGCTTCGCCATGTACAACGGGGGCCGCTACACCAGCACCAATCCGGAGACCACGTTCAACCGCGAGGTGGAGATCAGTGGCCTGTCGGCCAACCTGGAGCTGCTCTACAACTTCGGGCGCACGTCGAACGACCTGGTGACGCTGGAGGGCATGTTCTCCACCGGCGACAAGAACCTGGAGGATCGCCTCTACACGAGCGCCTTCACGCTCAACCAGTACGGCCTGCCGGGCGCGGTGTGGTTCAACCACAAGATGCTGCTGCTGTTCCCCTTCTCCAGCACGGCGAACAACTACACGGGCGCGGTGACGGACATCTCCAACCAGGGCTTTGGCCTGAAGACGGTCCTGGCCACCGGCGCGTATGACCTCATCCCGAACAAGCTCAACCTCAAGCTGGGCGCGGGCTACGCGGAGAGCACCGTCACGCCTCCGGAGAACACCCCGGGCGTGGGGCGCGGCCGGGTGATTGGCACGGAGATCAACGCCGAGCTCCGCTACACCATCCGTTACCTCATGACGGTGGGTCTGCACGGCGGCTACATGTTCCGCGGCAACTTCTACAACGGCAATCCGCGCGTCACGACCAACCCGTGGGCTGGCTTCACCACCTTCACCTGGTACGCGTTCTGACCATGAAGACTTCGAGTGCGCTGAGCCTGCTCCTGCTCGCGGGCCTCTCTACCGGGTGCGCCACCTCGTACGCCTCGCGCCCGCCGCTGTCCTTCCAGGACCTCGACTACTCCTCGCTCGAGGGCAAGCCCTGGCCGCTCCAGCGGCTCGCCCTGGCCGACACCGCCGCCGCCCTCGGCCTGGCGCGCGTGCCGGAGATGGCCTACGTCGAGCTCAACCCCGAGGGCCAGCGGACCATCATCTTCATCCACGGGCTGGGCTCGTACCTGAAGTTCTGGCGCTACCAGCTCGACGCCATCGCCGCGCAGGGCTACCGCGTCATCGCCGTGGACCTGCCGGGCTACGGCAAGTCCGACAAGCCCGCCTCGTTCCCGTACACCATGGAGGCCATGGCCGACGCGGTGCACGAGCTCGCGAGCAAGGTGTGCATCGACAAGCCCATCCTCGTGGGACACTCCATGGGAGGGCAGACGGCGCTCTCGTATGCCATCCGCTACCCGGAGGACCTGTCGGGGCTCGTGCTCACGTCGCCCGCGGGCTTCGAGAAGTTCAGCCGCAAGGAGCAGGCGTGGTTCAAGCGCTCCTTCAGCACGCAGCTCATCAAGAGCGCGCCCGAGTACGGCATCTGGGGCAGCGTGCGCCAGTCCAACTTCGAGCGCTGGCGCCCCGAGCTCGAGTGGCTCATCGAGGAGCGCGTGCGGGTGGCGAAGAGCCCCGAGTTCGACTCCTACGCCTACGCCAACGTGCGCACGGTGGACGGGCTCGCGCATGACGACTTCGTGCGCGACAGCCTGGGCCACATCACGGTGAACACGCTCATCGTCTACGGAGAGGACGACCGCCTCATCCCCAACCCATACCTGCACGGGGGCGAGGTGAGCGACATCATGATGTACGGGCACGAGCACATCCGGCGCTCGCAGCTGGTGGGCCTGAAGGGCTGCGGCCACACCGTCCAGATGGATTGCCCCCAGGAGTACAACGAGCAGGTGCTCGCGTTCCTGAAGGGGCTGGAGTCCGGGGGCTCCGGGAAGTAGGGAGCCCCCCCGCGGAGGGACAGGCGGCGGGCTCCTCACCGCTGCCTGTCCCTGGCGGGTGGACTCAGTCGCGCGAGGCGAAGTGAGCCGTCATCTTGGCCCAGACGGCCGGGGTGACACCCACCTCCAGGTGGCCGTAGGGCACGCCCTCCTGCTTGGCGTCCGCGGTCTTCTTGGTGGACGTCCAGCCCTGGGTGAGCTGGTTCACCGCCGCGATGCTCGCGTTGAACAGCACGCCGTCACCGTTCACCGAGCAGGTGGGGCAGCTCATGCCGTCCGTCTCGTAGCGCGCGTCCGTGCTCGCCCCGTACGTGGTGCCGTACAGCACGTAGAGCGAGGGCAGCCGCGGGTCCAGTCCGCGCTCGGACAGCCGGGTGATGAACTTGCCGCCCATCTCCTTGGCCGCCGCGATGCCCAGGCTCTGGATGATGCGGTACTTGCCGTAGCCCAGCGCGTCGTAGGCCTCGCGGTTCTGGTTCGTGTTGTAGGCGTGGTAGGCGTAGCAGGGGCTGCCCACCGGATCGAACGCCGTCGCCTTGCACTGGGTATTCGTGCTGCTCAGGTAGCCCGCGGCGATGGCCGGGTTGTACGGGTTGTAGATGAGCTTCTGGTCCACCCACGGGAAGAAGCGCGCCTCGTCCTGGTCCACGTCCGACCACTCGTAGGCGCTGCGGTCCGGGATGGGGTAGAGGCCCCGCAGGTCATCCGACGTCTGCAGCTGGCCCACGTAGGCGTTCACGTACTTGCCCGTGTCGTCCACGCTGCCGAACATGCTCATGTTATACTCGTCGAAGTTGAACGAGGTCGACGAGACACCCTGGTTCACGTTGAGCGTCTTGAGCGTGCCGCCGGTGACAGGCTTGCCCGTGGAGTCCAGGCTGGTGATGTTGGACACGTAGATGCGGCGGAAGTAGTCCGGCCAGGTGCCGCCGGAGCCCTCGCACACGCTCTCCGCGTAGGGGTTGTTGTACCAGGGCACGTCCGGGCCCCAGTTCACGCACTGGAAGGCGGAGAAGTACGTCCACGGCATCGGGCCGCGGCCCACCGGCGCGTTGTTCGACGTGCTGGCGATCGTCAGCGTGTGGATGGGGTGGCGGAAGTTCAGGTCGATGCCCCGGTGCGGACCGCTCAGCGCCACGTACGTGCGCACCGAGTCGTCATACGCCGGCACCGCCTTGGCCTGCTCCGCCGCCATGCGCTCGAAGAAGCGCGTGGTGCTGAAGCCCGTCCACGTGGGCGCGTTGCTCAGCCACGCGTCCACCGACAGCACGCCCTTGCTCCACCCCACCACGTCCACGCGCGCCACGCCCGGGTGCAGCGCCTTGATGCGCTTGACCGCGTTGGACACGTTGATGGCCTGGCTGAAGTTGTCTCCGTGGAAGGAGCCGAAGGTGACCGCGTACACGCAGCGGTTCTTGCTCTCCAGGTCCTGCACGAAGCCCGTCACCTGCGAGGCGCCGCCGTACGCGCTGCCCGTCCCGTCATTGCCGTTGGGGAAGAGCCACACGTTGCCGTCCTGCATGGCCCCGTGCACCAGCAGCGTGGGCGTCAGGTTCACGTTGCAGGTGCGCGCCGCCGTCTTCCGGCCCTTGTGCAGCAGCACGAAGCGCGCCTCGGGGCGCGTCGGGCCCGGCACCGGACAGGTGCTCCCCGCCGTTGTCGCACAGGCGTTCTTGTAATGGAGGTTGAACGCGTTCACGAGCTGCTGGTTGAGCGAGCCGTAGTAGGTGCGCACCGGATAGCTCGAGGACTGGTAGGTGTCCTGGTCGCGCAGCTTCTCCGTGCGCTTGTTGTAATACTCGGTGCGGTAGAGCTGCTGGCCCTCGAGCAGCTCGATCTGCCCCCAGGACCAGGTGGGCGGCGTGTACGTGCCGACGACCCGGTAGGTGTTGGCGGGCGCGGCGTTCGCATCGAAATACGGAGCCAGGTCCGTGGGCAGGGCGGCTCCGGCAACGGGGGCGGTGAGCAGGGCCGCGGCCGAGAGCGACAACTTCAACGACGTCTTCATACGACCTCCATCAACACATGAGGTGAGTCCTACGACGTGGGGGGAAACGGGGAAGGAGGCGCGCCAGCGGGGCCGGTGCGCCGGAGCTCGCGCTCAGCGGGCGTGCTCGAGGAGGAACGGGAAGGCGAGCCGCTCGAACTCCTGGGGCTTTTCGATATGCGGGCTGTGGCCGGTGTCCGTGAGCACCTCCTCGCGGAAGCGGCCACCGTTGGCGGCGTAGCGCTCGAACAGCCGGCGCGTCTGGCTGATCATCGGTTGCGGCGGGTACTTCTCGTCGCCGGGCCAGCCGGGGATGGCGCCCAGCTTGCCCAGGTAGCCGAAGTCGAAGAGCGAGGTGTCCGAGACGATGACGTCATCCGCGCCGCGGATCCACAGCACGTCCGGCTTGATGGACAGGGAGGCGAACGCGCCGAGGTTGAAGTACTTGGGCGCGAAGGCGTTGTTCATCCCCGTGGTGCCGGGGGCCACGCCGGGCCAGTTGGGGCTCTTCTCGAAGTTGCCGGGGTAGTGCGCGTCCGAGATGCGCGTGGAGAGCACCGAGTCCAGCAGCGCCTCCTCCCGGGGCGACTTGAAGGGCGGCTTCACGTAGCAGCCGTTCATCACGTTGCGCGGAGACGTCTGGCTCTCCGTCGAGCGGTCCTTCTTCGCCAGGCGCTGCACGAAGTCGGGGTTGGCGGTGCCGCCGCCCGAGCCCGCGAAGTCGGACCAGCAGGGCGTGCCATCCGCGTCGCGCGTGCCGCCAAAGCCATACGGGGACACGGGCGCCTCCAGCACCAGGCCGGCCACGCGCGAGGGGTGGTCGAGCGTCAGCTGCATCACCACGCCCGCGCCCGCCGAGTGGGCCACGAAGAGCGCCTTCTGGATGTTCAGCGCGTCCAGCAGCGAGGCCACGTCGTCGCTGAAGTCACGCATGCCGCGCGTGGCGTCGATGGGCTTGGGCTCCGTCTCGCCGTAGCCGCGCAGGTCCGGCGCGATGCCTCGCAGCCCCGTGGGAAGTCGCTCGAGCAGCGAGTCGAAGAAGGCCGAGGACGAGCAGTTGCCGTGCACGAACACCACCGGAAAGCCCTCCGTGCCAGTCATCCGCGTGTGCACGGTGAGCCGCTTCGTCTGGATGTTGCGCTGCTCCACGACCCGGCCCTGTTCGCTCATTTGCGCCGCTCCTTCGGAGTTGGGAGATGATGACTGATTCAAGTTTCAGGTTTGATAGCCCAGACGTTTCACGCCGGTCAAACACGCGAATTCGTGACGCATTGCGTGAGCGTGCGTGTCCGCACGGGAGACTCGTACTTGCGTCGGAGTCGGGCGGTTCACGGAAAACCGACTTCAGCCCTCCCCAAGAATTCTCCCCCTGCTTAGGTTGGGTAACGCATGAGGTCAGGACACGCCGGGATGACTCTCCGCGTCATGCCCATCCTGGCCATGTGTCTCTCCGCGGTGGGGGCGGTGGAAGCGGCGCAGCCGATGGCGAAGAAGCCGAGGCTCCGGGCCGTGACGGTGTCGGGTGGGACCGAGGAGGTACGCGTGGCCCCCAGGACGGCGACGCGACTCCGTTTCGACACCGCGCTCGATGCGGTGCGCACCCGTCTGGAGGACGACGGGCACGCCCACTTCGAGCCCCTGCTGGTGGGCAATGGCTTCCTCGTCGTCACCCCGCGCGAGGAGCTTCCCCACGGCGAGCGGGTGTCCTTGAAGGTCGTGCTCTCGGATGGGACCGAGGTGCCCTTCGTCCTCGCCCGCAGCTCCTCCGAGGTGGATGTGCAGGTGCGGGTCTCCAGGTCCGCACCGACCCCGTCTCTGGCTCCGGACGCACGCGAGGTGGCGTTGCTGGTGTCCGAGGTGTGGGCCGCGCGGCTGGCGGAGTCGCGGGCGGGGTTCGAGGGGGAGCGGCGGCTGTTCCATGCCGGAGGGCTGTCCGGCTTCGTGGTGAGGGTGCGCGACCCGGAGCCGTCGCGGCGCTGGGAGCCCGGCGACGTGCGGGTGCGTCATGCGGAGGGAGGGGAGGAGGTGGAGGTGCTGGCCCTCCGCATGGGGCCCGTGTCACTCCCGCCCGGAGGGTGGGGGTGGCTCGTCGTCATCACCCGGGCCCTGCCGAGGGATGGGCGGGCCCGATTCGAGTTGCAGCTGCGCGGACGGAGTGGGGCCTTCCTGGCACCACCCGAGGGCGTCGCGCTGTGAGGGATGTCGTTCCGCAGTGGTGAGCCCGAAGGAGGACGTCATGAAACCGGACAAGAAGACCCATTTGCGTCGTTGGCTGCTGGCCATTGCTGTCGCCGCCGCTATCGGGGGCGGATCGGCCTATGCTATCGGCAGGGAGTGTTGGAACTGCCTCCCGTGCGGTTGCGCGGAGGATGGTGGCTACCTCATGTGTTGCTCGACCTACGCCTGCTGACGGAAGCGGTACGGATGTGAAGCCTGGTGCGGAAACCGCGTCACTCCTCCCTCGGACAATGAGGGAGGAGGGCCCCCAGGGGCCCGTCGCACCGTGAATGCAATGGCCGTCACGGAGGGGATGACATGAGAGGCGCAGGACATGTGGCGTGAGCCGACACGCCCGAGGAGGGTGATCCTCAAGGTCACCCTGGTCGTTGTGGCGGTGTTCGTCTGCTGGCAGCTCGCCACTGCCTCACCCGCTCCGTTTCTCGCGGGGCTCTTCGTCCCTTCCCCCGAGGACCCTCGCGAACGTCCCCGGCATCGCGCCCTCCCCGGTGGCGCCTCCGTCGTCGATGCCAGCTTCGCCGCCTCCTCCGCCTCGCGGATCGTCGCGGCCGTCCCCTGGGCCCACTCCCGGCCGGTATTACAGAGCCCGCCCGAGCCTGCTCCCGAGCCCGAGCCCCAGGTCTCCTCCGCTTCGCCTCCCCCTGTCTCGGTTCTTCCCCTGGTTTCCCAGGAGCGTTCACCCGATGGGCTCCCGGCCGCGGCGATGCGCTGCAAACGGACGGCGAATGGGCTCGACTGTGGCAGCTGCCGTGTCGATGGGGACTGTCCGGCCGGTCAGGGATGTGTCGCCAATCGCGAGACGCGCCGCTTCGAATGCATGGCCTCCGAGTGCGAGGAGGACACGCACTGTTTCCCCGGCTCGGTCTGCCGCCCCGTGACGACGGGCGCCACCGGCTCCGTCATCCGCCGCTGTACCCCCGAGGGACAGCGAAGCGCGGGTGAGCCGTGTGACTCCATCGCCGTCTCGCCCGCCAGCTCCTGTCGCGAGGGGCTGCGGTGTGTGAATCAGGTGTGCTCCGAGCCCTGTTCACTCGATGGTTCCGCGCGCTGTGCCTCGGGCTTCGTTTGTTCCGACAGTCTCCAGGGTCCCGGGTGTGCCCCGGACTGTCAGCGCCTCGGCTGTCCCGATGGGCAGCGCTGCACCCGCATCCCGGAGGGGCAGTATCAGTGTCTCGTGGACTCCCAGGGGGATTGCCGCGAGAACCCGTGCGCCGAGGGCGAGCGCTGCAACATGCGCATGTCCCGTGGCCGCGCCGTCTTCTGGTGCGCCCGGGTCTGCAATCCGCTTCGCTCCGAGAGCTGTCCCTCGGGCGATGTCTGCGGCGTGGGCAGCCCCACCGTCAGCACCTGCTTTCGCAAGTGCGACCCCGGGGACTTGAATTCCTGTGGCCCGGGTTGGGTGTGTTCCACGGTGACGGAGGATATGTCTGTGTTCGGGTGCAGCCCGGATATGCAACGGTAGGGTTCGACCAGGGGTCCTCTGAGAGGTGGGCGATCAGGGGACCACGACCCTTCTCAGGTGCGCTCCCAGTCTCGTCGCCAGCTCGTAGTTGATGGTTTGTGCCCAGTCCGCCAGGTTCTCCACGTGCAGGTGCTCGTCGCTGTCCTTGCCGATGAGCGTCGCCGTCACCGGCCGCTCGTCGTGCGTGGCCCGCGTCACGTCCACGATGATGTGGTTCATCATCACGCGCCCCAGCACCGGGCACCTCCGGCCGTTCACCAGCACGTGCGCCTTCCCCGACAACAACCGGGGATAGCCGTCGAAGTAGCCCACCGGTAGCACCGCCACCCTCGTCGCCTCGGGGCACCGGTACGTGCACCCGTACCCCACGTAGCTCCCCGCCGGCAGCCACTTCACCACCTGGCTCGGGCATCGCCACGACAACACCGGCCTCAGCTCCGGCACCCGGCCCAGCACCAGCCGCGCCGACAGCCTCGTCTCCGTCGAGGGCCACAGCCCGTACAGCGAGATGCCCACCCGCTGCGCGTCGTACCTCGCCCTCGGCAGCACCAGCGTCGCCGCGCTCGCCGCCATGTGCCGCTGCAACGGCTCCTGCACCGGCAGGCTCGCGCGCAACGCCATCAGCCCTCCCTCGAAGACGTCCACCTGTGTCTCCGCGTAGGTCTGCTCCGTCACGTCCTCCGTGTTGGCGAAGTGGCTCAGCGCCCCCACCACCTTCAGCACGTCCGACGCCTCCCGCAGGAAGTCCAGCTCGCCTCCAGCGATCTGCCCCGGGGTGAAGCCCTCGCGCCCCAGCCCCGTGTCCACGTGCACGTGCGCCCGCAGCGGGTGCTCCAGCTTCGCGCGGCGCAGCTCCCCCACGATGTGCTCCCACGCGCCGTCCCCCACCACCACCTCCACCCCCGCCCGCGCCAGCGCCACCGCCTCCTCCGCGTCCATGGCGCCAATCACCAACACCTGCTTGCGCGGCAGGCCCCGCGCCTGCTCGAAGGCCCGCGCCGTCAGCGCGTCCCCCGGCGTGATGAAATAGAGGATGTCCACCAGCGGGTGCACCAGCGGCAGCATCTGCGTCAGGCCGTGTCCGTACGCGTTGCCCTTCAGCACCGCGCCCAGTGCCTTCGGCCCCCCCGTGTCCGCGGACAGCTTGCGCAGCGTGGTCACGTTCGCGGCGAGTGCCCCCGCCGACAGCTCCAACCACGACGCCACCTTCCCCGATGCTCCCGCAGTCACTTCGTGCATCTGCCGCCTGTCCGTCCTCGCGCCATACGGCGCGCGCTCGTTCTCCCCTCGCGTTCTGCGCCAAAGTCCGCCTCTTTGCACGTGCCTTCCGAGCTTCCAGGCATGGGAGCGCACGATGCTCCGCGCGGGAAGGGCTCGCTCGGTTCACCTCCTCACGCTTCGCTCCGGCGTCCCATCTTCTCCGGGTACGCGGCCCTTCGCCGCATGGGAGATCGTCCATGAGCCTCTGGCAGAAGCTCTCTTCTCGCTTCCGCGGCCACTCCGGGGACGAGGCACGGCGCCCCGGTCCCGAGTCCCCGGGCATGACCTACGCCGACCTCGAACGCGACAAGGAGCTCAAGGAACGGCAGCTCTCCGGTGTGTCCGGTCCTCCTTATGGCAAGGATGCTTCCTCGGTCGAAGAGGACGAGTAGCGGCTCACGGGGTGGAGCACGGTGACACGTACCCTCACCCCGGCCCTCTCCCGGCGGGAGAGGGTGGGAAGGGGAGGAGGGGAGCGGGCGTATTTGTGATAGGTCGCTGGCCTGTCTCTCGTTCTTCTCCTCGCCCTCCATGCGCCACCTGCTCGCCTTCTTCGTCGCGCTCCTCTGTGTCGTGCCTTCCATGGCGTCCGCACAGGCCTCGGCTCCCTCCACCTCGTTCCTCCTGCGGCCCGCTCGCGTCTTCGACGGCGTCTCCGCCAAGCCCCAGGAGGGCTGGGTCGTGCTCGTTCGCGGTGACCGCATCGCCGCCGTCGGTCCCGCCTCCCAGGTGTCAGCCCCCTCGGGCACCGAGCGCATCGACCTTCCTGGCACCACCCTGCTTCCTGGTCTCATCGAGGGGCACTCGCATCTGCTCCTCCACCCCTACAACGAGACGTCCTGGAATGATCAGGTGCTCCGTGAGTCGCTCGCCCTCCGCGTCGCCCGCGCCACCCGCCATGCCCATGACACCCTGCTCGCCGGCTTCACCACCGTGCGGGACCTCGGCACCGAGGGCGCCGCCGACGCCGACGTGGGTCTCAAGCAGGCCATCCAGCAGGGCATCATCCCCGGGCCCCGCGTGCTCGCCACCACCCGCGCCATCGTCGCCACCGGCTCCTATGCTCCCAAGGGTTATGCGCCCGAGTGGCACGTCCCCCAGGGCGCCGAGGAGGCCGATGGGTCCGATGGCCTCATCCGCGCCGTCCGCGGGCAGATGGGCCGGGGCGCCGATTGGATCAAGGTCTATGGCGACTACCGCTGGGGTCCCAGGGGCGAGGCGCTCCCCACCTTCTCCCTCGAGGAGCTGAAGCTCATCGTCCAGACCGCTCGCGACGGTGGCCGCCCCGTCGTCGTCCACGCCAGCACCGCCGAGGGCATGCGTCGCGCCGTGCTCGCCGGGGTCGAGACCATCGAGCACGGTGACGGTGGTACCCCGGAGGTCTTCAAGCTCATGGCCCAGTACGGCGTCTTCTTCTGCCCCACGGTCGCCGCCGGTGATGCCATCCAGCAGTACGGCGGTTGGAAGAAGGGCTCCGACCCCGAGCCCGCCTCCATCCAGCAGAAGCGCGCCAGCTTCCGCGCCGCCCTCGACTCGGGGGTGCAGATCTGCAACGGCAGTGACGTGGGGGTGTTCGCCCACGGGGACAACGTCCGCGAGCTGGAGTTGATGGTCGCCTACGGCATGCCCCCCTTGCAGGCGCTCAAGGCCGCCACCTCCGTCAACGCGCGCATGCTCCACATGGAGGACCGCATCGGTCAGGTGAAGCAGGGCCTCCTCGCCGACCTCGTCGCCGTCCAGGGAGATCCCACCCAGGACATCTCCTCGTTGCGGCGGGTTCGTTTCGTCATGAAGAACGGCACTGTGTATCGTCGGTAGGGACATGCTCGCGCCCGGCTCTCGCGTCCAGGTCGTGCGTCAGGAGTCGCCGAGCGGCGGTTGGATGCTGGCGCTCGGCCAGCCCGCTCCGCGCCTGGCGGGCTATGTGCGCGACTACTGCGGCTACTTCGAGAAGACCCCCCATCCCCTGCGCCGCCGCGAGCTCTCCGCACCCCAGGTCGTGCTCATCATCGACTTCGGGCCGCCCCTCCACCTGCTCGACGCGCGAGACGGCTCGCTGGCGGCGCGGCACACCGCCGGCTTCGTCGCCGGCCTGCACGAAACCTACTCCCTCACCGAGACCCCGGGCGCCATGTCCGGCCTGCAGGTGAACTTCACGCCGCTCGGCGCCCGTCTGTTCTTCGGGCTTCCCATGGATGAGCTGGCCCACCGGGTGGTGGGGCTCGAGGACGTCATGGGCGCCGAGGGCTCCCTGCTCCGGGAGCAGCTGCTCGGGCTCCCAGAATGGGAGGCCCGTTTCGACCTGCTCGACCGGGTCATCGCCACCCGCATCCATGCCACGCGCGCGGTGCCGGAGTGGGTCGACTGGGCCGTCCGCCGGCTCGTCGAGACTGGCGGCCGGGTCGAGGCGGGCGCGCTCGCCGACGAGCTCGGCTACAGCCACAAGCACGTCATCGCCCGCTTCCGCGAGCACGTGGGTGTACCGCCCAAGCTGTTCTCCCGCATCTGCCGCTTCGAGGGAGCCATCCGCCAGTTGAAGGCCGGTGCCACGCCTGACTGGGGCTCGCTCGCGCTCTCGCTTGGCTACTATGACCAGGCCCACTTCATCCGCGAGTTCCGCCAGTTCACCGGCTCCAGCCCCGGAGAATTCCTGCGTCAGCGCATGGCGGACCCCGACGGGATGATGAGGTGAAATCCGTCCAATACGGCGGCGCCGCCGGGGTCTACCTTCTTCTCGATACCTCAGGAGACCGCCATGACCCCGTCCAATCCCGAGACCGCCCCGACCTTCTATCCCTGCATGCGCTACAAGGACGCGCCCGCTGCCCTCAAGTGGTTGGCCCAGGCCTTCGGCTTCGAGTCGCACATGGTGGTGCCCGGCCCGAACGACACCATCGCCCACGCCGAGCTGCGCTTCGGCAACGGCATCCTCATGATGGGCAGCATCAAGGATGACGTGTTCGGCGGCTCGGGCATGGGTCCCTATGTCCACGTGCGCGATCCGGACGCTCACTGCGCCCGGGCGCGGGCCGCCGGCGCCGTCATCGTCATGGAGCCCCATGACACCAGCTACGGCAGCCGCGAGTACGCCGCGCGAGACCCGGAGGGCCACGTCTGGAGCTTCGGCACCTACCGCCCCGCTCCGTGAAAACGACGACGGGCGGCCCCTTTCCGGAGCCGCCCGTGGTCCTCTCAACCTGGCGCTCGCGCCGGCTGGATTACGGGTAGAGGATGCTGGTGCCCTGCTTGTCCAGGTTCGTCAGCGTCAGGTTCCACGTGTTGGTGCCGTTGCACTGCGGGTAGTGCATCACCGAGCTGCTGTCGTACGCCGTCAGCGCACGCCACTGGCCGTCCTCGTAGCACGCGCCCGCCTCGGGACGGGTGTGCTCGTGGCGGAAGCCGAGGGTGTGGCCCAGCTCGTGCCGCAGAATCCCGTCCAGGCCCGGCGCGCCCGGCTGGAAGGCCGAGTTGTCGATGAGCACGTTGCGGCTGCTGCGGCTCGAGTTCGGGAAGAACGCGCGCGCCAGGTACTGGCCTCTCACATTCACCGGGTTCACGTCGAACACCACGTTGCTGTTACGGCTGGTGCAGTTGCTGTCCTGCGCCGACACGTGGATGAAGTTCACCTTGCCCGCGCCCTCCCAGGCGCCCGCCGCGGTGTTCATGGAGCTCACCACCTTGCTGTAGTTGCTCCCGAACTTCGTGCTCACGCAGTAGGTGATGTTGAGCGCCTGGCTCGCCGTCCATTTGATGTCCTTGCCGCCCGAGCTGTACACGGCCAGGCCACCCGCCAGCTGGCCCACGTCCCCGTTGGCCATCTGCTGGTACGCGTCGCGCAGCTCCTGCTCGCTGTCCACCTTCTGGTCACCCGCGAAGATGAAGGCGCCGGTCTCCGGCTCCTGGAAGACGTTCGCGCGGAACTCCTCCCACGACATCATGGGCTCGGGAGTCGTGGACTCGTCGGAGCCACCACACGCGGTTCCAAGGAGGGTCACACCAGCCAGCAACGCGACGGAACGGGACTTGATCATCAGAGTTCCTTTCAATGGAATGGACCCTCCTGAAGCAGCCTCCGTGCCAGGGCCGATTGCTCAATGATTCCCGTAGGTTGGGCCAGCTCCCACGAGGCGTCCTGGTGCCCCCTGACTCCATGCGACAATGTCGTTGTGCGTCAAAGGCCTTGACACTTCGGCTCTTTTTTCCTTGGAAAACAAGGGGTTGAGAAGAAGGTCGATGTGTCCTGAAACGCGACAGTCGCCTGTCCGAAACGAAGACAAGCGAGGGAGCCGGTGATGCGGCGGGTCTCTCTCCCGGGGTGTTCGCAACCCGGGCCGTCTTGTTGCGACAATCCAACGACGAGGCACCCCCCGTGTGCCCAAGCAAGGACCGTTCATGAGCATCCGGCGGATTGGAAGCTTCAACCCCTTCGTCCAGACCCCTGGCCTCATCCAGGGGCAGCGGCGCGTCGATGCCGTCGAGAAGCCCATTGGCACCGAGGACACGGAGCTGAAGTCCGAGGAGGAGGTGCTGGAGGCGCTCAATGCCCAGCACCAGGCCGAGCTGGAGGCACTCGAGGCGGAGCGGGCCGCGCAGGAGCGCCAGAGCACCGAGCTGCGCGCGAAGCTGACGCTCAAGGATGGATATGAGACCGCCCAGCGCGAGCTCGTGGACCTGAAGGGGGGCGCGGACGCGAAGAAGGGCCCGCTCCCGGGCGCCGAGGCCGGTTCGGGCGTCCTGCTCGCGCAGCTGGCGAGGGCCAGTGCGTACGCGGCGGTGGCGCGGGAGGAGCGTGTCGCGGCGGAGCAGGCCGAGGCGGCTTCCGTGGAGGCAGGGACCGGCGCCGTCGCCGGGGAGGACGACTGGATGCAGGCGGAGCTCTCCGCGCTCCAGGAGGAACTGGATGAGGCTGGCGGCGTCGAGGAGGCGGAGGAGGCCTACAGCGACCCGGGCGCGGAGACGTTCTTCGCCAGCCTGGATGACATCGCGAACCTGGAGGAGGGCGGGGGGGATTTCGGGGACTCAGGGGGAGACTCGTTCCTCGCCAGCCTGGATGACATCGCCCACCTCGTGCCCGGGTTGGACGCAGAGGTCGCGGGCCCGGGTGCGGCGGAGCCGGTCGCGGGCGAGCCCTCCGTGATCGTCGCGGAGCAGGTGGCCACCTCGGCTCCGGCGCCCGCGCAGGTTCATGTCGAGCCTCCTCCCGTTGCTGCGCGGGGGCAGGTGGCGCAGTCCGTGGTGCTCCCGTTCGATGACGAGGCCGCCGCGACGCCGGCCCCCGCGATCGAGCAGCAAGAGGCCGAGACTTCCGCCACCGTGGCGCTTCCGTTCGACGAGGGCGGGTCGGGCACCCAGGGCTGAGGGAAGGTCTGGGGTCCGGTCGCATTTCGCGCGAACTGGTCCGATGGTCGGACCAGTTGCTGAAGAACGCGCCCGGGAGGTCCCCCTCTTTTCAGGAGCCCGGCGCGGGAGGGGTGGGGTTATGTCTGGACCATGCGCAAGGTGGTCATCCCCCGTGCCGGCGGTTACGACCGGCTCACGCTCCAGACGCAGCCGGATCCGACTCCCGCTCCCGAGGAGGTCGTCGTCACCACGGAGGCCATCGGCGTCAACTACGCCGACTGCGTCATCCGCATGGGGCTGTATGCCTCGGCCAAGGAGTACGTGGGCTGGCCCATCACCCCGGGCTTCGAGTTCGCTGGCACCGTGTCCTCGGTGGGCTCGGCCGTCACGGACCTGACGCCGGGTGCCCGGGTGTTCGGGGTCACCCGTTTCGGGGGCTACTCCACCCATGTCGCCGTGCCCCGGCACCAGGTGTTTTCGCTGCCCGCGCGCTTCGACATGGCCCAGGCCGCTGGCTTTCCCACCGTCTTCCTCACCGCGTACTACGCCCTCTTCGAACTGGCCCACCCGCGCCCGGGGAACACGTTGCTCGTGCACTCGGCCGCGGGTGGCGTGGGCGGGGCGCTGCTGCAACTGGGGCGCATCGCGGGCTGCCGCACCGTGGGCGTCGTCGGTTCCAGTCACAAGGTGGAGACCGCGCGGGCGCTCGGCGCCGAGGTCGTCATCGACAAGAGCCGCGAGGACCTCTGGCGCGCCGCCGAGCGGGCCGCTCCCCGTGGCTATGACGTGGTGCTCGATGCCAATGGCGTCTCGACGCTCCGCCAGAGCTACGAGCACCTCGCCCGTCCCGGCAAGCTCGTCATCTATGGCTTCCACTCCATGTTGCCGCGCGAGGGTGGCCGGCCCAACTGGGTGAAGCTCGCCGCGGACTTCCTGCGCACCCCGCGCTTCGACCCGCTCTCGCTCACCAACGCGAACGCGAGCGTGATGGCCTTCAACCTGTCCTATCTCTTCGAGCAGCGGGACGTGCTCGCCGAGGCCATGGGGCGGTTGCTCGCGTGGGTGGAGGAGGGGCGAATCACGGCGCCACCCGTTACACGCTTCCCGCTCGACCAGGTCGCCGACGCGCACCGCGCATTGGAGTCCGGCTCCACCGTGGGCAAGCTCGTGCTCGTGCCGTGAGGAGCGTGGAGTGCTTCGGGCTTACGAGCCAGGCTCCAATTGTGGACTGGCGGTCTTCTCCTCGACGTTGCCGCCTTCCGCTTGAAGCACTTCACGGATGACGCGCTCGGCCACTTCGTCCAACCAGCCACGCAGGGTCGCGGCGAGCTGCTGGTACTGAGGCCAGAGTGTCTCATCGACGAAACGTTTGGGAACCCGCACCATGACCGTGGTGTACCGCTGCCCCCGGTAGCGGTAGGGCTCCAGACCGTACCGGCGCAACAAGGCCACGAACAGCCTGCGCTGCCATTCGTCCGCCAGAGAGAACTTGTACTCCACCGCAGGCTGCGTCTCGGTGGCGGCCTTCAACCTGGCGAGGATGCGTTCGCGCGCGGCTTCTGCTGCCTCTCGCTCTCCCGTGGTGGTGGCCCCAGCGAAGAGTGCCTCGATGGCGGCCAGCTTTCTCCGCAGTGACTCCTCGTCCATGACTCCCTCCTGCCTCAGCCTCTGGATAGCGGAGTCCCACCCCTCATGACAACCTGAATCGTCATGCCCTGGGAAGTGACTGCTGCGGTGGGGTGGTTGGAGTCATGCTTCTTCGTTGGCGTTTCTTCCTGTGCGGCTACCGCTTCACGAGGCCCCGTCGCTTCATGGTCTCGTCGATGCGGCGGCCCAGCTCCGCGATGCTCTGCGTGAAGCCGATCGCCGTCACCGTCCCGGGGAAGCCGTTCTCCTCGTCCTCGAAGTTCGCCGTGCCCGCGACTCCCTCGTCGTAGTAGCGGTAGCCCAGGTTCGACAGGAACGCGATGACGTAGTGTCTCGGCTCCTTGCCTGGCAGCGCTCGCACGATTCCCGCGTCGCTCCCGTAGTTCTCCGTCTGCCCCGTCTTGTGCAGGAACTCCACCTCCGCCACCGCGTTGCACGGCCGCGTGTCCCTCTTGAACGCTGTGCTCCCCACCGTCGCCGTTCCGTCCTCCGCCAGCCACCTCGCCGGTACCGCCACGGGTAGTCCCGGCCGTGCATTCGGGTCTCCGCACACCAGCGTCGAGCTCAGGCCCTCCGCGTATCCCTGGTCCGCCAACAGTCCCTTCAGGAAGGTTCTCGACGGTTCGGACAGCTCAGTCGCTTTCACCTCGCGCCCTGCTGGCGTCTTCCACAGCACCCCCGGCCCTCCCTCGATGAGCAGGAACAGCTTCGCCGTGTCCAGCGCCGTCATGTGGATGCTCCCCGGCTGCCAGTTCCTCCCCGTCACCGGAGATGTCCCGTTCACCTGCAGCGTCCCCAGTCCCAGTGCCGCGTACTCCGCGTTCAGCCCCTCCATCGCCCCCCGCTCGTGCAGCAGCTTCACCAGTGCCTCCGTCGCGCCGTTGTTCGACTCGACGATCATCGGCTCCAGCCAGTCCCGCACTGGCCGCTCGCCCTTGTCCTCCGTGTCCCTCATGAAGCGGTACGGCGTGTCCAGCGTCAGCTCCCCTCGGTCCACCAGCTTCATCACCCGGTACGCGATGAGGATCTTGAAGAGTGACGCGGGGTAGGGCGCCATGAAGCGCAACGGCGCCTTCCTTCGTCCCGGCACCAGGTCGTCCTCGGCCGGCGCGTCCGCCCAGCCCTTCTTGCCGTCCCAGCGCTCCAGGTCCCACTTCGTGAAGCGCACCGCCTTCGTCCCCAGGGTCTTCCCGTCCAGCGGCACCGCCCGGCCCTTCGGGTAGTCCCTCGACAACAGCACGTTCGCCGCCGCCACCGGCTTTCCCTCCGCGTCCAGCTCGATGACCGCCACGTCCACGTTCGGCATGTGCGCGATGCGCTCGCCCTTGTGTCTCCAGTCGCGTACCCGTTCGAAGCCCACCTCGCGTACCGCTCGCAGGAGCTCTGTCTCCAGACTGCGTGAACGGGTGGGGGAGACGGGATTCCGGGCCTGGGGTTTGGCCGCGGCGGTCGTGGTCAGCAGCAGGGCGAGGCAGAGCGCGGAGGGGCGCATCGGGGCTCCGGGTGGGGGAGCGCACGGTATTCCGGGTGGGGGCTTTGGCCCAGCGGCGCTCGGTATGGCGGGGGAACGGGGACGGGTTTCTTCCTGAGTGGCTCCGGTCTACCCTCACCCCGTCCCTCTCCCAGAGGGAGAGGGTCCAACCTGGGATCCGAATCTACCCTCACCCCGTCCCTCTCCCGGAGGGAGAGGGGTTGTTGCCTGCCGGAGTGTCTCGTGCCCATCGTCCACGACTGGCTCGCCCGCCGCGCCTCCCTCGCCCCCGAGCGCATCGCCCTCATCGACGCCCTCCACGGCGACCGCCCCATCTCCTGGCGCGAGTGGAACTCCTCCGCCAATCGCACCGCCCGTCTCCTTCACGATGTCCTCGGTGTCCGCCGTGGTGACCGCGTCGCCGTGCTCGCCATGAACTGCACCGGGTTCCTCGATCTCCTCTTCGCCTGCGGCAAGCTCGGCGCCATCCTCCAGCCCCTCAACTGGCGTCTCAGCTCCTCCGAGCTCGCCGCCCTCCTCGCCGACGCCGAGCCCGTCGTCCTCGTCCACGGTCCCGACTTCCAATCCCAGGTCGAGGCCGTTCGCCCGCTCGCCTCCTGCGTCCGGCACTTCGTCCATCTGGAAGACCCGGCCTCGCGCCCCGAGGACATCCCGTTCAGCTTCCGCGACTCCCTCTCGGACGCGCCGCTGCCCTCCGTGGACCTCGAGCCCGAGGACCCCTGGGTGCTCTGCTACACCGGCGGCAGCACCGGCATCCCCAAGGCCGCCATCCTCACCCACCGCTCCATCACCGCCAACGCCGCCAACACCGTCGTCAGCTGGGGCCTCTCCTCCGAGGACACCGCGCTCCTCAACGCGCCCCTCTTCCACACCGGCGGCCTCAACGTCTTCACCACGCCCCTCGTCTACGTGGGCGGCACCACCATCGTCGCCCGCTCTTTCTCCATCGAGCAGGTCTTCGATCTCATCCATCGCGGCGCCATCAACCTCTTCTTCGGCGTGCCCACCATGTTCATCGAGATGCAGCGCCATCCGCGCTTCGACTCGGTGGACTTCTCCCGCCTCAAGCTGCTCATCAGCGGTGGCGCCCCGTGCCCCCAGCCCGTCTTCGAGCGCTTCTTCGCTCGCGGCGTGGACTTCAAGACGGGCTACGGGCTCACCGAGGCCGGGCCCAACAACTTCTGGCTCCCTTCGGGTGACGTGCACCGCAAGCCAGGCTCCGTCGGCGTGCCCCTGTTCCATGTGGAGGCGCGCCTCGAAGGTGATGGCGAGGAGGGCGAGCTGCTCCTGCGCGGACCCCACCTGTGCGCCGGCTACTGGCGCCGCCCGGAGGAGACCGCGAAGACCTTCGCGGGCGGCTGGCTTCACACCGGAGACCTCGCCCGGCGCGACGCGGACGGGTGCTTCACCATCATCGGACGCAGCAAGGACCTCATCATCTCCGGCGGAGAGAACATCTACCCCTCCGAGGTGGAGAACGTGCTCGCCGCCCACCCCGAGGTCTCCGAGGTGTGTGTCATTGGCGTGCCCGACCCCAAGTGGGGCGAGGTGCCCCGGGCCCTCGTGGTGATGCGGCCCGGAGCGGACCTCACCGAGGCGAAGCTGCTCGAGTTCTGCCAGGACCGGCTCGCCCGCTACAAGCAGCCCCGCTCCGTCCGCTTCCTGGCGGCCCTGCAGCGCACCAGCGCGGGGAAGGTCGATCGGCGCTCGCTCGCGGCCCAGCACGGCGCTCCGGTTTGACGGGTGCGACATCCACCGATGTCAGCCCATCGGTCGAATGGCCGCCCGGGGAAACTCCATACGAACCGGTATGGATAATTCCCCTGAACCCTCTGGAGCGAACGCCTCCAGCGCGAAGGCAGGTGGGCACCATGGCCGTGAAACTGACTGGAAACTCCTCCACTTCCGCTGCGCTTCCGAAGAAGGAAGTCCAGCAGAAGGAAGTCAAACCGCCTCCGCCTCCGCCTCCGCCCTCCAGGACCTCTCCGACGCAGGTGTCTGACGGGTTTGATCCGCCACGGGCCCGGCCGGTGGACCTGGGGTCCACGCTCAGCGGCACGCCACTGAACGCTCAGCGGCAGGTTCCCCAACAAAACACCACGGCGGCAACGGGCGGCACTCCGGCCTCCGTGACCGCCACTGGGGGCGCCGCTGGCAGCACGACCATTCCTCCCGCGACGGGCGTCGACCCCTCCTTCTACGCGGGTCCCCCTCCAGAGAGCCCGGAGCAGGCGGCGGAGTGGCTGTCCGATCCGAACAACGCCCGTTACGAGGGATTCAATGGCACGCAGCTCCGGTCCCAGGACATGGCCTGGCTCGCGGCCAATGGCCCAGAGAAGCTTCCCGAGGTCTTCAACGCCCTCGGTCCCGAGGAGACCTCTGAGCTGGTCGCCGACACGGTGAACGGGACCTTCAACGACAACTCCCAGTTCTTCCCCAATGACGCGGCGCTGCGGAGCTCCTTCAATTCGATCGCCACGGCCCTGGGGACGATGCCCGCGAGCTTCCAGACCGAGGTGGGCACGCGATTGGCGCGCGAGGGCAACGCCGAGGCCTCGCTCCTGCTGCGGCAGGGGGGACCCGGGCTGGATGCGGCCCGGCGCGGCTACCTCGACGCGGCCAGGGAGCAGGCCAGGAGCGACCCCTTCATGGCGCGCGCCGCCGGCAACGTCCTGGCGGGCAGCCAGACCCTGGTCAACGAGTACGCGCAGGCGTGGGGTGACGACTTCCTCTCCATGCTCGACAAGGGCCTGGGCGACCTCCCGCCCCACAGCCGGGACTCGTTCCACAGTGGCTTTGCCTCCATGCAGCATGACGGCCTGGAGCAGGTCGTCGGGATGATGGCCAACTACAACGGACCCGATGCCCAGCTGCACAAGGCGCAGGTGTTCGGCACCGCGGCCAGGACCCTGGATGAGCAGGGCAACGACAACGCGAGCCTGCGGGCCGGGTTGGATCAGCTCTTCCTCTCGGACAGCCGCGGCATCGTCGAGTGGCTCTCGGATGGCACCCGGCCCGATGAGGCCGGCCTGCCTGCCTCGGGACGGCGCGCCAACCCGGCGATGGACGCCAAGGGCGAGGCGCTCTCCCTCTACTTCCGCGAGTCCGTCTTCGAGAACCCCGACCCCAACGGCGCCGTGGTCCAACAGGTCAACACGCTGGTGGGCGAGCTGAAAGGCGAGCTCCTCGGTGCGTCCACCCAGGACGAGCGCAACCGCGTCGGCGGCTTCCTGGGCTACCTGGTCGGCACCGCCGCGCTGGGCTACGAGGGCGCCTATGATGCGAACAAGGACTCGCAGGAGGCGCGCGCCGCGTTGGTGAACATGATCTTCAAGCCCCTCGAGGGCAAGCTCACGGGAGCGGCCACGGCCGCTGGCGGTCCCGCGGCGGGGCTGCTGGCCGGGGAGATCTCCAAAACGGGCAAGGAGGCGCTGATCGACTTCCTCAACAGCGGCCTCAAGGACGATCAGAACAGGATGGGCGAGCTCTTCGACAACGTCCTCACCGACGTGTTCTCCGGCGTCCCCGTCGAGCACCAGTCCGCGGTCAACGCGATGCTGGGCCGGCTCCTGGGCCTGGACGACCTCCCCTGAGAAGTGAAGTAATAGCAGGGGGTGGATGAGATGAGCTCGCCACCCGTGCAGTCCATCGTGAAGGAGGTCATCGTGCGCAAGGGAATCGTGAAGGTTGTCTTTGTCCTGGGCGTCGTGGTCGGAGGCGTCGTGGGAGGACTTTCCACCAGGGAGGCGGAGGCCGCTTCCTTGATCTGTTCGAACTACTGCCTCGATTCGGAGTGCACCTGCATCATCAAATGCCATCGCTCCGGGAGCGCTTGCCTCTGCGATGACACCTGCACGGTCGAGTGAGCCCGCTTCCCCGCGTGCTCAGGGGTCGACGGACTGGGGCGGACGGCCCCGGTCCTTCGAGACGGGCATGTAGCACTTGCCCTGGTACTCGGCCTGGATATCGGTGCAAGGCGGTCGCCGTTCGAGCGCCACCCAGCAACCTCCGTTGATCTCGACCTCACCCGATTTGGTCCGGCAGGGAGCCTTCGCCTGGTTGCGGAAGGGCTCCCAGGGCAGCGGGTAGGTGATGGGCGCTGCCTGTGAATCATCCGTGTTGATCAACCCCGGTGCATCGCTCTGTGACGGTCTCCCGGAGTCCACGCCAATCGAGGTGGGCTCCAGGCGTTCGGGAGCGCGCGCCAGATGCGGCCAGACACCCAGGCCCAATGCGAGCACGGCGAGGGCCGCGACGGCTCGCGGGCCCCAGCGCTCCCAGGGGCTGACCCGGCCTCGCGCGAGGTGGGCCTGCACCTGGGGATTGTCCTCCACGCGTTCGACCGCGGCGGTCATCAGCACGAGGATGTCCGCCAGCTCCTTCACCTGAGCCGAGGCGGGCGCCTGCTCCACCTCCAGCGTCACCGAGGGGGTCTCCGGCTCGCAGGAGAGCCGTACCCGCCAGGGACCCTCGGGTTGCCAGTCCACGCGCTCGCTGGGCAGCAGTGTCAGTGCCGCCCTGCCCGTGCCCTCATGCCGCGCCTCGTGGAGGCTCCCCAGGTCGGGCCCTACCCCGTCGTAGCTCCTGCCGAGCTGGAATGGCCCCGTCCCACCGTCCTTGTCTGTCTTCTCGTTCGCCAAGAGCTGCCCCTTCGTGCATGCGCGCTTCACGCGTGCACAGGGGAGCGGATTTGACCCCTTGAGTCAAGGCGCATGATGGGTCCTGTTGGGTTCTCCCAGCTCACACCTCCGTTGCTTCCACCCGGCGCCGCCAGAACTCCTCTCCCGCCCAGCGTTGCTCCAGGGCGTAGTGGGACTGGCGCGCGGACAGGTAGCGGTTGAACTCCTCCGTCCGCCGCTGGGCGTACTGCTTCAGTGCTCCGCCATCTCCTCCCAGCGTGGCACACAGGGCACGCGCCGCTTCGCGCCCGGTGCGCAGCCCCTTGAGGATGCCGCTCGAGGAGAGCGGATCCCACATGGCCGCGGCGTCCCCCACCGCCACCCAGTCCGCCCCCGCCGCCTGCTCCAGACTGCTCGTCTCGCAGCGGCGGACATGCAGCCGCCCCACCGCCGGGAGCTGGCCCACCTTGTCGGCCAGGTGCCGGGTGGTGGTGAAGAGCGCGCTCCATCCCGCGGGTTGGAAGGCACCGTGGCGCGTCAACACATCCATGTCGCTCATCAGCGTGAGAATGAGGCGCCCCTGGGGCAGCGGCGCGGCGTACCACCAGCCCAGGGACGTGGCCTCCACCACCAGTTGCTGCTCCTGGAAGCCCGGCGGCCTGTCCACGATCGCCGACACGCTGCACAGCGCATCCCGGTCGTGGCGCCGCACGCCACAGTGCCGTGCCACCTGGGCCGAGCGCCCGGTCGCATCCACCAGGGCCTCGCATCGCAGCTCCAGCGGGCCCTGGGGCGTGCTGGCCAGTACCCGCCACCCGTGCCCCTCACGCTCCAGGTGGGTGACACAAGTTCGCTGCCACAGCGGCACCTGGAGGGCCTGGGCGCGGCGGGCCAACAGCGCATCCAGGTGCCGGCGTTCCACATGCCAGCCGCCCCCGTAGGGGTTGGTGAGGAAGGAGTGGTGGTGAGGCTGCTCCGAGCCCCAGATGGCTTCCAGGCCATGCGATGCCAGGAACCCCTCTGTCTCCAAGGGCTCGGGTGCCAGCAATTGCCGGAGCTCGGCGTAGGCCACCGGGGAGAGGGTCTCCCCGGGGCGCCAGGGTGAGTAGTCCGTGCGTTCCAGCACGCAGGCGGACACGCCCGCCCTCACCAGGGTGAGGGCGGCACTCAGGCCCGCTACGCCGCCTCCCACCACCACGACTCCATAGGAGGCTCGCGAGTCCCGCGCGTCGGAGGAAATGGGGTTCATCGGATCCGCTGGGGTGGAGGTGGGATGGAGGGTCATGAGGGTTCTAGACCTTGGTGGGCGCCAGCACTTCGATGTGCCACAGGTTGCCAATGCCCTCGCCCCAGGTGGTGACACTGGGAGCCGCATCGGGCCGGTGCAGGCAGTCGCCCTTCGAGGACTTCAACGTGAACTTGTCGGTGTTGGCCTCGATGATCCACACCGTGTTGACCCCGGTGGCTCCGGTGGTGACGCCTTGAGCCGCGTCGGTGCGCTGCAGGTAGTCTCCCTTCGACGACTTGAGCCTGAGCGTGTTGTTGCCCACCCACTCCACGAGCCACTCCGTGCCGGCTCCGCTGGTCGAGGTGGTGACGCCTTGAGCCGCGTCGGTGCGCTGCAGGTAGTCCGTCTTCCAGGACTTGAGCCGGATCCGGGTCGCGTTGCGTACGGCGGCAATCCCTGTCGGGGCGCTGCGCTCCTGGGTCTCGAAGTGAGCGTCTCCCTCGCTGATGACGAAGCCGAGCTGCGGCCAGTTCCTCAGCATCTGGATGTACATGGCCAGGTCGAGGGCGGGCACATCCTCGGTCGCGCTCTTCTGCAGCTCCGGTTTCTTCGCCTCGACCGCGGCAACCGTCTCCAGCGTGCGAGTCCAGGAGACCATCTGGAAGTCCCCCTTCTTCTCGTAGACGTCATCTGGGCGGTGGGCGGACCACCACATGTGGTACATGCCCTCGCCCTCGTATTTGACATGCGCCTGGGGGAAGAACTGCTTCTTGCACTGGAAGAAGTCCGCCTGCCAGGGCAGCGCCATCTGCTGGGAGAAGAACCCCGGGCCGATGGGGAGTCTGGCGGTGTTGGGGAACGCCACCCCCGAGTGCTTGATGCGGAAGGGTGAAGCGTACAGCTCGGGCAGGCGCACCATCCAACTGCAGTCGATGCCGGGGAAGAAGGGGCCTCCCACGCTGTTCTCCAGCGCGGCCCGCTCCAGCCCTTCGGCGGTGATGGCCGGATCGATGGTCTTGTGCGCCAGCTCGTTCCAGTCCTCCTCGAACGCCCCCTCGGACCACCGCTTGAGCAGTGCGTACTGCACGCTCGTGAGGGTCATGAAGTAGCCCGGCCTGGGCCCCTCGAAGTCCGAGTAGTTGTCGCCCAGTCCCTTGGGCATCAGCAGGGGTTCGTTGTTGTTGTTGGAGGGATCGCGCATGTAGTTGAAGATCGTCTTGCGCAGGCGCTTGCCCTTGGTGGAGCTCACCGTTCCCAGGTCCAGCTCGATGCCCGCGAAGGTTCCGTGGAAGGCCTTGGAAGCCTCGGGGTTGTGGACATGCCGGTGTTGCAGGGCGCGGTCGAGAATCGGGTAGATCTCCAGCCGGAAGGAGGGCTTGTACGTCTTGAAGGACTTCGTCGGCTCATCCCAGTCCTTCCGCTGCTGCCTGAGCCGGGCGAGCAGGCCCTGGCTGAAGAGGCCGTCCGTCTCGAACAGGTCCACCTGGGGGAAGCGCACCGCCACGTCCCACATGGTGTCGATGAGGCGCACGACGTTGCTCACCGAGGGCGCGAAGTCCGGCGGGCCCACCAGCACCCAGGAGCCGGTGGCCCCCTCCAGCGTCGCCGTCTGGGTCGTGCCTCCCTCCGTGTAGGTGACCTCGGCGCTCACCGGGCCATCCGACATGTCATCGAACCAGTGATCGTTGTTCACGTAGTCGTCGATGAGCTTGCCCTGGGGGAGCACGTTGGCCTGCCCCAGCCCGCCCAGCACGAGCAGGTTGCCATTCTCATCCGTGCGCAGCTCTCCCAGCGTGGCGATGGGAATGTGGGTCTTGGTATTGGTGAAGGGCACGGGCGGCTGGTTGCGGCCCGAGACGGTCTTGAGCCCAGGATCGATGACGAGCAACCGCTCCCGCTCGGCCGCGCCCTTGACATGGGCATTGCGCAGGTTGACCCGAGGCTGGCCCTCCTCCGGCTCTGGACCCTTCCAGTTGCCGTCCGCGCCATCCTGCCCGTCGAACGTGAAGAAGGCCGCCTTGCGGTTGGCCAGGTGAACCTTCCATTTGATGCTGACGACGCCGTTACCGCCCGCGGTCACCTCGCGCACGGGGAAGATCACCCCGTTCTTCTGCTCGTACTCGAAGACGCGGAAGCGGGCCGCCTGCCGCTTGATGCGGCCCTGGCTGTCCTTGAAGGGCCGGAACTTCTTCTGGGCCAGGTCGAAGTTGGGGGGCTCTCCGGGCCGCTCGGGACCGACGAAGAACTCATCAGGGGAGTTGCCGACACGCGCAACGCCCACGGCGGGGTGGATTCTGAAGAATCGGGTCATGACGTGTGCTCCTCCGGGAATCAGTGGGTCTGGTCGTACAGCTTCTCTACGAGCTCGAGCAGGCGCTGCTTGTCCTTGGGGTCCATGTCGCGATCGATCGGCATCTTGAAGCCGAGGATCTTCTGCTGGGTGGGATTGGGATCGATCCGGTCGAGGATGGGGCTGCTCTGATCCGCGACCATGTCCTTGCTGAAGACGTCGAAGCGGATCGCTCCGTGGCAGCGATAGCAATACTTGTTCATCAGACCCAGCAGCTCCCGATCCTCGGCGCTCGCCGTCCAGTTCAGTGTGCCGTTGGCCGGCTTGCGGTCCTTCTTGAGGGGGTGGCCGGTGTTGAAGAAGTCGACGGAGCGCTTGACGAGATCCAGCTCCGGCTGCGCCGAGCTCTTGTGCATGTCCAACCACTTCCGGGTGGCGGCGAGGTGGAAGGCATTCGGATTCGTGCGCTGCTGCATGGTCGCGATCTCCTGGTTCAGCTTGCGCAGGATTCCGAAGGCCGCGGTGTACTGGGCCGACCGGGTATCCTTGCCGGCATCGAAGAGCGGGGCGGGAGCGTCGGGCCTGGCGAGGGCGGGAAAGTCCCCGTCCGTGAGGCGATCCAACCAGTGGTCCGTGTCGAGGTGGTTGAGCACGGCATTCCCGCGCAGGGAGCCATGGCAGGTATCACACCCGTTGGGGACGAAGTAGGGCGCGGCGCCCGCCAGGGCGCCGGCATCGAAGAACGCATCGAGCTGGTAGGAGAGCTTGGAGCCCTTGTCCGAAGGGCCGAAGTCCAACCAGTAGATGCTGTTCAGCTTCTCCTCCTGGCACTGGGGGCGGGACGGCGGGCAGTGGGTGACGAGGGCCACCTGCGTGTTGACGGAGCCATTCTTCTTCGACGGCGGCGTGGTGGAGACCACCACGTTGCCCCAGGGGGAAGGCTTCACTTCCTGGGCGGGCACGTTGCTGCCACCAAAAGGGCTGTGGGTAGGGGGTTTGGTGAAGTGATTGAAGAGGATCCAGGCGCTCTCCACGAAGTGCTTCTGCGCCTCGGAACCGGGGCGCGCGTTGATGCGCACCAGGCGGCGCCAGCCGATCTCTCGCTGCTCGGGAGGAACAGCGAAGTTGACGATCTTCGGCGCGAAGAAGCGCGAGACGAGGATCTCCCCCTCTCGCTGGGTAGGGGCGGGGCTGCTCGAAACGACGGACCACTGGGCCGTGGCATCGCTCCGGGGATCGGTGGCGTTGATCGCGACCGTGTCGGGAGTGCTGGCGCCGGGTGAGCAGTTGCGGCACCGGTTCATGTACTTCCCCGTGTCCGCCTTGAGGGCGATCTTTCCGTTTGGCAGCAGCTCCGGGATGAACTTGGCGAACTCCGGCGGTGTCGGTCCGGCCACATGGACCGTCGCGAAGTCCGGGGCGGTCCCGCCGATGATGCAGAACCTGCACCGGGCCACGAACTTGCCGGTGTCCGCCTTGAGGGCGATCTTGCCGTTGCCCGCGTCGACCACCTCGAAGATGGCGAAGGGCGCGGAGGCCGTGTTGTTGATGTGGGTGGTGACAGAGTCCGGAGCACCGTTGTTCACGGTCTGCTGGCAGTTGTTGCAGCGGGAGAAGAACGTGCCCGTATCCGCCTGGAGCGACACCTTGCTCCCGGGAGACAACACCTGAGAGATGTTGCCTGGCTTCTGCGGGGCCGGCGCCATCAACGACTCTGGCGTCGCGAATTCGATGTCATCCGGGGTGAGGGCCTGATACCCGAGGTAGTCCAACATCACTTTCAGGTTGGCCTGTGTTTCGATTGTCGCTGGCGTGAGAAACCCCAGCTTCTCGGAGAGCTCCTTGTAGTACTTGGACGCTTCCGCCGCGCTGCCGTTGTTGAGGGCGCTCGGCTTTGCAGGTGGAGCAGTGGGGAGCGCGGGGGCAGGTGTGGGAAGAGTGCGTTGTGCGAAGCCAGGCGACGCCTGCAGGGCCGCCAGCAATACGCCGAAGGTGAGGAGGGAGCTTCGACGGAGACGCGACGAAGGAAATGCGAACATTTTCATTTCTGTTCCTGTGGTTGCGGACGCGACCCGGGGAACCCATGTTTCTTTGGGACGAAAAGACGGTGCCTCATCAAGGTGCGTGGCCCCCCTGGTGAAGTGTCCAAGCAACAACCATGCCTGTCATAAGCGTGGTTGTTGCCCGGAGCTCGCGCCCAGAGGGGAAACAGGCCTTTCCTGGCCACGGTTCTCCCGGGCCCGCGGCCACGGAAAGGACATGTCCTCGGCGTTTCCGACATGTCAGCCAGCGCCAACGACGTGTCAGCCGACGCCTTGTCCCCTACGATTCGGCCGGCCGCTCAGGGAGGAGGCGGCGCGAGCGCGCGGAAGCCCTCCGCGATGGCCACGCCGATGTTGCCGAGCAGATCCTGCCGCGCGTTGACGACGTAGAGGTACGGGGTGAGGGCCCACACCTCGCGCACCACGCGCCGGGGCTCGGGCGGGGGTTGGGTGGACAGCTCGGCCTGGAGCAGCGGCAATACCTTGTCGGACAGGCGCAGCGCGGTGTCCATGACGAAGACGGCCAGGTGCGGACGCAGCGTGCGCACGCGCCGGAAGAAGGCACCCACCTCGTCCGGCGCCAGGTGCTTGGGGGGCGAGGACTTCATCTCCAGGTAGAGCAGCTTGCCTTCAGCGGAGGCCACCACGTCCAGGTCGCCGCCCACGTCACGCGCGTGGAACTTCACGCCCGCCGCCACGTCGAAGCCCAGCCGCCCGCGCAGCTCGCGTGCCACGTACCACTCCAGCGTGCCGCCGAAGTTGTTCGCCGGGTAGCGCAGCCGGTAGCGCCCACCGTCCTCGCGCGCCGCCAGGTCCAGCGCCACCAGCTCCTCCGCGAAGCCCCGGGCCTGCTCGACATCCACGTAGCGCGTGGCCTCCTCTGGCGTGAAGGGGGCCCGGCGCAGGATGGCGCCACGCAGGAAGAGGCGGAACGCGTAGTGGCCGAGCCGCTCGGCGAGCCGCTCGGCCGCCTGGGCCTCCAGGTCGGCGGGGAAGGGCAGGTCCAGCGGCGCCACGGTCGCGGTGAAGCCCCGGCGCGCCAGCATGGCCAGGGCCTCGCCTCCGGGTTGCAGCAGCGTCCTCGGCGCGGGCGGCGCGCCCGCCGCGTGCAACTCCAGGTCTCGGGCGGAGGGGAGGGACGGCGTCTGCGGCATGCCACCTACCTTACCTGGCGGCTACGGTGCCTTCGACGGTGTGGTGAAGGGATGACTTCTATGCTCCAGTGCCCTCCCTCACTGGAGCATTCCCATGCACCTGGACGCCTACCACCAGTTCACCCAGAACCTGCGGGTCCGCCTGGAAGCCGATCCACGCGTCCTGGCGCTCGTCGCGCTGGGCTCCATGGCGGAGGTGCGCCGCGCTCCGGACGAGTGGTCGGACCACGACTTCTTCGTGATCACCATCCCCGGAGTGCAGGAGCAGTTCCGCCAGGACGTGTCGTGGCTGCCAGAGGCCAGCCGCATCGCCCTGCGCGTGCGGGAGACGGCACATGGCCTCAAGGTGCTGTACGACGACGGGCACGTGCTCGAGTTCGCCATCTTCGACGAGCAGGAGCTGTTCCTCGCGAAGGTCAATGACTACCGTGTGTTGTTCGAGCGCTCCGGTGGCGTCTCGCAATCACTGGCGCGAATCCAGCAACAGAGCGCGGCTCGGACGGTGGACCTCTCGCGCGAGCTGGAGATGTTCTTCTTCCACCTGTTGCTGGGAGCGGCGCGCTGCGCACGAGGAGA